>JBDTAD010000147.1:0-5172 GCA_039924815.1 Lacisediminihabitans sp. | reverse complement strand
GGCAGATCCGATGGTGCGGGCAGCTGGGGTCGGGCGCGCTTCGACAGGCTCAGCGACCGCAAGCGGCCCAGCGACCGCGGATTGATCGATTGCGGAAAGCTGCGGAGTCGTGCGAATCGCGGCCATGAGATTGGCCTTCAACTCGGGCGACGGCTGCACCGCGGGAGTCGACAGTCCGAGGCGCACAGCCGTGTCAGACAGCGCTGCAACCTCGGCCCTGGCCTCTTCGGAGCCCTCGACATACTTCTCGAAATCTGCCGCCTCTTCTGGCGTGAGCGAGTTGAGGGAATAGGCGCCGCTCAGCAGGTGCTTCTCGTCGTGATCGGTCATGATGCCACCCCCAACGCGTCTCGTAGTCGAATCATCCCGTCTCGAAGCCGGGTCTTCACCGTGCCCAGTGGCACCTGAAGTTTCTCTGCCACTTCGCTGTGGCTATACCCTCCGTAGTACGCAAGGGTGATGGCTTGGCGCTGAAGTTCAGTGAGCTGTGACATTGCCTTTTTCACCCTTTCGTTCTCGACGGTGGTTTCTACGGTGTCAGCTACGTTGTCGTAATCATTCTCAAAATCTCGGATGCCGATGCGCACATCCCGATCGCGTCCGGCCTGTGAAGACCGAATGCGGTCAACGGCTCGCCTGTGAGCCATCGTGAAAATCCAGGTTGTTGCCCCGCCCTTGCTCGGATCGTAGCGCGGGGCGTTTTGCCAAATCTCCAGGAAGATTTCCTGGGTGACCTCTTCAGATTGCGCGTGGTCGACAAGCAGCCGACGAACAAGCCCCAACACTCGCGGAGCTAATTCGTCGTACAGCGCGCTGAACGCGGCCTCATCACCGGTGGCGATCCTGGCGAGCAGCGTCTCTTTCGAGAGCTGTTCTCCGGAGGAATCGACCTCCTCGCTGCGTTCTGTCTCACTGGGCACGAGAACTAGCATGTCAAACATTCCCCGTGTTCACGTAGCTTCGCGCTTCGCGAGACTTCGGCAACCTGTTCACAGTAATGATTCGTCGCCGAAGCCCGAGCGGATTGCTCCGGCTCCACATCCGGCAATCGCTGCTCGTAAAGACGCCAACGGAAGCCTATGGAGTGCCGGACCGCAGAACGCCTCTCGGCGGAAGGCCGCTCGTAGCGGCGAATAATGGAGCCCGGGGTTACTGCGGCCCGGCAAGCAGCCCCTAAGGGCCGCAAACCATTGTAGACGGCTCACCGTAACGCAGCCGAGAAAGGCCTGTGCGCGCAGCCGAGCTGACTCTCGCAGACCCGATACCAGCAGCTACTCCAGAGAGTCAGAGCGCCACAGGTTCGCGCAGCTGGCGAACTCGGTGGCGGTCTGCGAGAGCCGCAGTGCCCTGGTGGTGAGATCGGTGGCGCGCTCGGGAAAGGTGAGCTCCACGTCATCCGCGAGGCTCGTGCTTCCGGCAGACAGCAGTCGGCAGAAGGCGGCTGCGCGGTCGAGGGCAACGGCGAAGTCGCCGTCGAAGAGGCCGCGCAGGATTTGGTCAGCGAGAAGCACAATTTCTGCCGGGCCGGTGGGCGTGGTTGCTCCGGCGATCACGGGATCAATCGTGGTTGCGACCTCGGTTCCGCGCTGGAACAGAAAGCTGATCGTTTCTGGGTCTTGGCGGATGAGCGTGCGCAGTAAATAGATGCGCCACAGCGCGCCCGGCAGACTTCGCGGGCTCGACTGCGCCCAGAGTTCCGCGATGGCGTCGATGCCGTGCTCATCGGCGAAGGTCACGAGGCGGTCGACCACCTGCGGGTCACCACTCTCACGGACGCGACTGAGGAGCGCCTGCGCGGTGTCGTGCGCGACGCGACTGGTGTGAGCTGGGTCCGCTCCGCCCTCGAGGCTCTCAAATTTGGAACCCGAGAACTGGGTGGGCTTGTGAAACTGATCTGACATCCGGTCAAGCCTAGGCGAAGGGCAGCCCTGTCGCCGGGGCTGCCCTTCGCCTCTGCTCAGCAGAACTTCCGGTTATCCGAAGGTGAAGGAGTAGGCCTGCAGCCCGCTGCCCAGCGAAACCTCGAGAGTTCCCTTCTCGAGCGAGCCGGTCTTCAGTAGCCGATACGACTTCGGTGTACCCGAGACCGTGACCGTCGTCGTCTTGCCATTCGCCTTGACCGTGACGGTGCCCTCGCCTGCGAGCACCATCCGCACCTCATCCGCCGTGTAGTTCAGTTTGATGGATGCGGTGCCCTGCGTCGGCTCGATGAACTGACCGTCGAGCTTCCAGGCTCCGTCGAGCGCGAAGGTGTTCTTCGCCAGCTTCGCCGGGTAAGAGAACTCCGTGGTCTTGGTGGAGTACTTCTCGGCGCCGCCGTAGTTGACCACCTTGTTGGGGCTGAGGTAGGTCTCTGGCGTGGTGTTTGCGGTCGGCGTTGAGTCGGCCACCTCGGTCATCAACGGCAGGGTGACACCGGGCTTGGCGTCCTTCAACAGCTCACGGATGAGGCTTTCGGTGTTCGCATAGTTCCCCTCGCCGAACTGCACGTTACGCACGGTGCCCGAGGCATCGATCAGGTAGTGAGCTGGCCAGTAGCGGTTGCGGTAGTTGGTCCAGGTCGACAGCGAATTGTCGAGGGCGACCGGGTAGGTGATGCCGAGATCGGCAGCACCGGCCTTGACGTTCGCCGGGACTTTCTCGAACGAGTACTCGGGCGAATGGATGCCGATCACTTCGAGTCCGGCATTCTTGTAGGCCTTGTCCCAGGCCACAACGTGAGGCACCGAGCGCTGGCAATTGATGCAGGAGTATGCCCAGAAGTCGACCAAAACAACCTTGCCTTTGAGGTCCGCCAACTTGATGGCCTTGTTACCCGGGGTGTTGAACCACTCGTCGATGCCCTTGATCTGGGGCGCGGTGCCGCAGCTCTCGAGCATGGTCGCGTTGTTGTGGCACTTCGAGAGATCTTTGTTCTCGTTGTTGACCAGGCCGCCGAGGGCGAGCTTGTCTTGCACCTGCGAGGAGTTACCGACGCTGTCCTGCAGCACACTCGTGTAGTCCGGGATGACCCGCTGCAGTAGTTGCGGAACGTTCAACACGAGCCCTCCGGCGAGCGCGATCATCACGATACCTCCGGTCATCCGGATGCCGCGCTGGTGCTTTCGGAAGCTCTTGACCCGCTTGGCAACACCGCGCCCGGCCAGCGCGAAGATCAGCAACGGAAGAGCTGCACCGATAGCGAAGGTAAGCGTGAGCACGATCGTCTCGAGCCCGATCTTGCCGGTCGAGCCTGCGACGGTGATCGCAGCGAGCACCGGTCCGGCACAGGGAACGTAGACCGCACCGAGCGCGATGCCGAGTAGGAAGCCACCGCGTTCCGTACCAACCTCTCGCTTCGGAATCCAGGCGAAGGGCTTCTCCAACAGGGACTCGAAGCGCGGAAAGATGAGCCCGAAGCCCACCAGCAGTAGAACCACAAGGCCTGCCCAGCGGATGAAGTCTTGCGGCAGGTGCAGCACCGCCAACAAAACCGACCCGACGAGGGTAAACAGACTGAAGCTGACGACCAGTCCGAGGATGACTTGGTAAGGCCGCGAGCGCGAGACCGGTTTGTCTTCACCTCCCGCACTCTGTACCCCGCCAGAGAAGAAGATCACGGGAAGTACGGGGAGGATGCACGGCGATATACCCGTGATCAGACCCCCCACAAAACCAATCAGGGCGAGCGTGAGCATGGGTTCCTCCGGAACAAAGGTTGGTGGCGAGTGCCGGTACTACGGCGACTCTGGACTGCACGTCGTTCGGAGTGCTCCGCTATTTCGCTTGGAAATTGCCTCAACAAAAATCGGTAAAAGAATTTCCAAACCGATTGGAGCGGGGCACCGAATGACCTTCTGAAAGCCGCGCAACGGTGCGGCTTCGGGGCCAGTTACCTGGCCACACACCAAGGAGAATTCTCATGCGCATCATCAAACGAAACGCAGCGGCCGTTGTCGCCCTCGCCGCTGTTGCGATGTTCGGACTCGCAGCCTGTTCCAGCACGACGGCCAGCCCGGCCAAGATGCCGACGAAGGCATCCTCAAGCCCCTCGGCCATGGCAGCCGACCCAGCATCCGACCTGGTGGGCAGCGGATGCGCCGCCTACGCGTCGGCCAACCCGGATGGCGGCGGCTCGATCAAGGGCATGAGCCAGGACCCGGTCGCACAGGCTGCGTCAAACAACCCGCTGCTGACCACGCTGGTTGCTGCGGTCTCGGGCAAGCTCAACCCCGATGTGAACCTCGTTAGCACCCTGAACGGGTCTGAGTTCACCGTCTTCGCGCCGGTCGACAGCGCGTTCGCGAAACTCCCCGCGGCAACGGTTGACTCGCTCAAGGACCCGGCGAACGCCGATACTCTCAAGAGCATCCTGACCTACCACGTGGTCCCGGGCCAGATCGCGCCTGACGCCATCGACGGAATGCAGACGACCGTGAACGGTGCAACGGTCAACGTGACCGGCAGCGGAGACAACATGATGGTCAACGACGCCAAGGTGATCTGTGGTGGAGTCCACACCGCAAACGCCACCGTGTACCTCATCGACTCGGTGCTGATGCCGCCAGCAAAGAAGTAATCTCGAACCAAGGAATGGCTGTGCCTGTGACGGGCACAGCCATTCTGTGTTTCCGCACGCTGAATGTGACGATGACGGGGGCGCACTATACGCGGACTACAAACTTCGCGCAAGGCCCTCCGCGAGGAGAGTGATCAGCGCTACCGTAGGGGTCGCAACATCCTCACAAAGGAGAAACTCATGAACATCTTCCTGATTGTAATCGTCATCATCGCCATCGTCCTTGCCGTCACTGGAGGACTGGTTAGTGCGTTCAACTGGCTGCTCTGGGTCGCTCTGGTGCTTGCCGCCATTGCCGTCATCGTGTGGCTAATGCGGACGATCTCTGGCCGTCGGGTCTAATTCCCGCAGGGCCAGAAGGCCCGCTGGAACGCACTCGCGTTCCAGCGGGCCTTTTTTGTTGTCCGCATGAAGCCTCGGATTCTGCACACGGTTCGAAGCACGCTAGATTTAACCCCGCGGGCCTCTAGCTCAGTTGGTAGAGCATCGGACTTTTAATCCGCGGGTCGCGGGTTCGAGCCCCGCGGGGCCCACCGCTAAGTTCTATCGCGTCGCACGCTCACGCAGCCAGGGTCGCGGCATCCGGGTGCCGGCCACGGGCCATCCGCCGCGCT
>JBDTAD010000146.1:0-3303 GCA_039924815.1 Lacisediminihabitans sp. | reverse complement strand
AGCTGGTCGATCCCGCCGCCTAGTTCCTACTCCCAGGGAAGTCGTCCGCCATCCGTCACCGGTGCGAGGGGAACGACCACAACCGGTCGATGCTGTCGATGGGCGAGATGCACGGCAACCGAGCCGTTGAAGAAGTCCTTGACGCCTCGCTTGAATCCTGGACGGTGCGTCCCCACCACAATCAGGCGTGCGTTCAACGTGTCGGCTAGATGGGTTAATGCTCGTGCGGGATCGCCGGCAAGAGCCCGAAGCGAATAGCGGATTCCGCGTGCCATCAGCACTGCGTCGAGGTGTTCTGCCAGTCGAGGATCGAACTTCTCCTCACTCAACGCCGCAACGTCGGGGTCGAACGGCGCAGACACGACCGAACCATCCGGATTCTCCTGCACGACGTAGCGTCCAAGATCGACGTTGGCGCACACCAGTTCGCAGCCCAGATCAGCGGCGAGACTACAGGCTTCGAAGAGAACCGCGTCGGATTGCGCGGGTTCGACGGCGACGATGATGAGATCCGCAGGTGCGCGTTGCCCCAGGTGCGCCGTCGCACCGTCAGGACGTGTACTCGCAGTAGGTTCCGAACCAGAGATTCTGTTCATGATGTGATCCCTTGCGTTGCCCTCCATTGTCTCAAATCCGTCTCGCAAACGACAGGATTTGTGGCTGAACCTGCGTGGAAGCTGGGTGAGCTCAGCGAGAGGCGTCGAGCAGACGCAAGGTGTCGGGGATGGGCCAGGGCAGCGTGTAATTGAGTTGCGACGCGCTCACATCTCCCCAGTCATCTTTCTTGACCAGGATGCGCGTGGTCGACACTTCGGTCACTCGCACTCGAAGCCACTTACCATCGTCGAGCTTCAGCTCATACGGGTCGGCGAGATAGCCGATACCAATTGCTTCGAGGGTCTCCTCCGCGGTAAGCCAGTCCACCGGTTCGGCGAGCGGGCGCCCGAACAGGTCGATCGGAACGAATCCGTCTCCCTCGGGGGACATCCATCCGAGACGCTCGCCATCACTGCGGCGATGCTCGATCCAGTCCGCGTGCACCATGCCCATCAGCCTAAAGGGATTGGGCAGCCTTGCGAGCTCTATGACGGATGCCCGGTGCGCGGTTGCTGCGGTGTCGCAGCCGTGACGTAGCCTCGATGCATGCAGCTCTCCTCGACCTACGCTCCACGGGAGCCGGTTGATTTGCGTGGCACGCTCGCGCCGATCGCGCGTGGTTCCTTCGACCCGACGTTTCGTTGGGAGGGCCGGGATGCGTGGCTGACTCTGCGCACTCCGGATGGCGCGGCCACCCTCCACTTGCACCAGGGTGACGGCGTTGTAGCGACCGCGTGGGGACCGGGCGCAGCGCACGCGATCGCATCTGTGCCGGCACTGTGTGGGGAGGGCGACGACTGGTCTTCCCTGGACGTGAGCGCGTCACCGATGCTGGCTGAGGGCCGTCGACGGATGCCCGGACTGCGCCTGTCACGCACCAACCGTTTCTTCGCCGCGCTCGTTCCCGCCATCCTGGAGCAGAAGGTCACGAGTGTCGAGGCGTTGCGTAGCTGGCGACGACTCGTGACGAAGTTCGGGGACGACGCGCCGGGACCTTCGCCGCTGGGGATGCGCGTGATTCCGGCCGCGGACACCTGGAAGCGGATTCCGTCGTGGGAGTGGCACCGGGCCGGCGTCGGGCCGCAACGCTCCGCGACCGTGGTTCGCGCAGCATCCGTAGCCCTCTCGCTTGAGCGCACGGTGGAGTTACCCGCGGTGGAGGCGGCTCGACGCGTGAGCACCGTCGCCGGAATCGGCGTGTGGACCGCGGCAGAAACGGTGCAGCGCAGTCACGGCGACGCCGACCACGTCAGCATCGGGGACTATCACCTGGCCGCGTACGTGGGCTGGGCGCTCGTGGGCTCACCGGTGGATGACGACGGGATGCTCGAACTGCTCGAACCGTGGGTCGGCCACCGTCAGCGTGTGGTGCGGCTGCTCTACGCTAGTGGATTCCGCGCCCCGAGGTTCGGCCCGAAGGCCACGATTCAGGACCACCGCGGGCACTGATTCGCCGTCTAGGTCAGCGTGACAGCCGGATTGATATGGCGATCGGGCATACGGCTACCCCGCAAGCCCGTACGGGAAGACGACGTCTGGGTCGTATTTCTTGCGCACGGTAGCGAGTCGCGCAAAAGTCTCCGCTGGCCAGGCGCTCGCAAAGTGCTCGGCAGAACGCAGGCGACCGGCGAAGTTGATGTTCAGCTGAGGAGCGATCCAGGGCGCAATGGCCGCGAACACGCGGTCGGCCGCCGCGGGTAAAACCGTCTCGAACAAGCTCGCGTCTGGCGCACCGATGACGGTGAAAGCGAAGCTGCCCTCCCGACCACCGACTGCGGAGCCGCCAGGGACATCCGTGCGTGTCTTGTCGCCGAGATGACGCACCTCGGTGAGCAGCATCGGCAGCTGCGCACCAGCACCGGCCTGAGCGAGCAAAGCGGTCGCAAAGTCTTGGTCGATGTCTGTCAGCAACGCTCCGCGATCCCAGCCGGGGGCTGGGTCGGTGGGGTCGTTGTGAATCAGCGCGACCTTGTCGACCGGGAGCACTCCCAACTGGTCTAGGTACACGGGGGCGGCAGCGCGCAGGGGCGCGGCGAGTTGCTCGCCGACGGCAGCATCGCCCGGGTAGGCGAAGCGAAGGGTCAGGAGTGTGCGCCCGCGCAAAGGCTCCGGGATGAAGTCGAAGGGTGGGACGCGGAAGAGCGCGGCGCTCGTCGTGACGTCGCTCGCAGCATCTTTGGTCCAGTCCACCCAGACGCGAAAAGCCTGTTCGATGTGTTGCTCTTCGAAGAACAGTGCTCCCGCGTAGAGCTCGCTGATCGCCGCAAGCTCGATGCGCACTTGGGTCACGATGCCGAGTCCACCCTTGCCGCCGCGGAGTGCCCAAAACAGGTCAGAATTCACCTCCGCCGTCGCCTCAACCAACTCGCCAAGACCAGTCACGACGGTGAAGCCGCGCACATAATCCGATGCGAAACCGTGGCTGCGACTGAGCGGTCCCAGCCCACCGCCGGTCACTAGTCCGACAACCCCTACCCCGCCGGAGGACCCACTAATGGGAGCAAGACCGTGCGGAGCACCCGCCTCGACAACCGCTGCCCAGCGCACTCCGGCTCCGATGGTGGCAATGCGGGTTTCGGGATCGACCGACAGCTCGGTGAGGTCACTGGTAACCACGAGCATCCCGTCGGTAGAGGGAGTCGTGGCACCGTGGCCGGTGCTCTGCACGTGCACTTTCAGGTGGTGTTCCCGGGCAAAGCGCACGGC
>JBDTAD010000145.1:0-4593 GCA_039924815.1 Lacisediminihabitans sp. | reverse complement strand
TGACGATCGCGTTCGGTGTCACAACACCGTTTACTCGCTTGTCGTGGACCTCGCTCGGCACGCTGTCAACCAGCTCACTGTCGAAGATCACAGCATAGACCGGCGGACACTTCTCCATCGAACCGAGAGTGCGATCGTAGTAGCCGCGGCCCCATCCCATCCTCATTCCGGTGCGGTCGACGGATGCCGCAGGCACGAAGATGAGATCGACGTCGTTGATCGCGATCGGGCCGAGTAATTCGCCCACAGGTTCGGGCCATCCGAACTGGCCCTCGGTCTCGTCGCCGGTGGAGACCACCCAATCCAGCAGTCCGTCATCCCGAGTTACCGGGGTCAGTACCCTGAGACCTTCGTTCTCTGCCCACCTAAGAAAGCCACGAACGTTCGGCTCAACGATGGTGGGCAGATAGGCCGCAACGGACCGCGCACCCGCCTGCTTGGTGAGTTGGATGAGGTGCTCGGTAAACCTCTCGGTAGCGTTTTCACGCTCCAAGGTGGTCATGGTGCGCCTGCGTTCGCGCAACTCCGCGCGCAGCGCCCGCTTCTGGTGGCCCTCGTCGCCGTTCATGCAGCCATCATAGGCAGGCGGAGCCATTACCCTAGCGTTATGGCATTCACGATTACGAAGGCAGTTATCCCTGCGGCAGGTCTCGGCACCCGCTTTCTTCCTGCAACGAAGGCGATGCCGAAAGAAATGCTCCCCGTCGTAGACAAGCCAGCCATTCAATATGTGGTGGAAGAAGCCGTCGCTGCGGGGCTCACAGACGTGCTGATGATCACGGGCCGCAACAAATCGGCGCTCGAGAATCACTTCGACCGGATTGGCGAGCTTGAGGCGCGGCTCGAGGAGAAGGGCGACACCGACCGGCTTGAAAAGGTCAACTTCTCCACCGACCTTGCCGAGGTTCACTACGTGCGCCAGGGCGATCCTCTGGGCCTCGGACACGCGGTACTGCGCGCGAAGATGCACGTGGGTCACGAGCCGTTCGCCGTGCTCCTCGGCGATGACATCATCGACAGTCGCGACGTTTTGCTGTCGCGCATGCTCGAAGAGCAGGGCAAGCGCGATGCGACAATCGTTGCCTTGCTCGAGGTTGATCCCGCCCACGTGCACCTCTACGGAATCGCGACGGTCGAGGCGACGGAAGATGATGACGTCGTACGCATCACCGGCTTAGTCGAAAAGCCCACCGAGGAGAATGCGCCATCGAACTACGCGATCATCGGCCGCTACGTGTTGAAGCCGGAAATCTTCGAGGTACTGGAGCACACCGCACCCGGCAAAGGTGGCGAGATACAGCTGACGGATGCGCTCGAGACGCTCGCGGCAGATGAGTCCATTGCGGGTGGCGTCTACGGGGTTGTGTTCCGCGGACGCAGGTACGACACGGGTGACCGCCTCGACTACATCAAGGCCATCGTGCAGCTTGCGGTGGAGCGAGAAGACCTCGGTCCAGAGCTGCGCCCGTGGTTGAAGGACTTCGCGAGCAAGCTGGACTAGAACATGGCAACACCTATGCCGACGCTCCACGACGGGCCTGTGACGATACGGCCGATCAGGCTGCGTGACGCCCGCGCGTTGGAACGCGAGTTGCTCGACAACCGCGGCTGGTTGCGCAAGTGGGAGGCCACCAACCCGCACGGGCCGATGAGCTTTGACGTGCGTGCCGGTATCCGCAGTCTGCAGAACAATGCCAGGGCCGGATTCGGGCTGCCGTTTGCGGTGGAATATGACGGCAAGTTTGCGGGCCAATTGAATGTGTCTGGCATGAGCTACGGTTCGCTCGCCTCAGCCACGATCGGATACTGGGTCTCCGAACGCTTCGCTGGCAAGTCAGTGACGCCCACTGCGGTTGCCCTGGCGACGGACTACTGCTTTTTCCAGCTGGGCCTGCACCGAATGGAGATCTGCATCCGTCCGGAGAACGCCGCCTCGCTTCGGGTGGTCGAGAAGCTCGGCTTTCGTTACGAGGGACTCAGGCGTCGCTACATCCACATCAACGGGCAGTGGTGCGACCACTTCTGCTTTGCGCTGGTGGCGGAGGAACTACCGATGGGCGTTCTGCGGCGCTGGCAGGACCATCACGTTCCCGAGGGCGCTGGCGTCGTTCCGGATATCGACCGTGTGGCCGCAGGCGTGCCCGGCCTGCAGCTCGGCTGAGCGGTGCTCTACAGGTTCGGCTTCCACCCGATCGCGGGAGCGATGTGCTTCGCAATCGATTCGAGCAAGTGCGCGTTGAACTCGACGCCGAGCTGGTTTGGAACGGTCACGAGCACCGTGTCTGCGGCCTGCACCGCCGCATCCTTGACCAGTTCCTCGACGATCGCATCGGGTTCGCCTACGTAGCTCTTGCCGAACCGCGCGATGCCGCCGTCGATGTAGCCGACCTGATCTCCGCTTTCGCCAGCGGCCATTGCCCCGAAGTATTCGCGGTCAAGGTCGCTCACGATCGGCAGGATGCTCCGACTCACCGACACTCGCGGCTCGAAGTCGTGACCGGCGGTCTTCCAGGCGTCGCGGAACAGACTGATCTGCTCGGCCTGCAGCTCGTCGAAGGGCACGCCGGTGTCTTCGGTCAGCAGCGTGGAGCTCATCAGGTTCATTCCCTGTTCGGCCGTCCACACGGCGGTCGCACGGCTTCCCGCACCCCACCAGATTCGCTCGGGCAGGCTTTCTGACTGTGGCTGGATGGCGAGGGCGCCCGACATCCCGGTCATCTGCGGATCCGCGTTGGCGACGCCAGCGCCAGAGATGGCCGCGCGGAAAAGTGCGGTGTGTGCGCGGGCCATGTCGGCATCCGTACGGGAATCCTCAGAATCCGGGTCAGGAATGTGGCCGAACGACTCATATCCGCGAAGCGCCGTCTCGGGTGAACCGCGGCTCACGCCGAGCTGCAGCCGGCCACCGCTGATCAGGTCAGTCGCTGCTGCTTCCTCCGCCATGTACAGCGGATTTTCGTACCGCATGTCGATGACACCGGTGCCCATTTCGATGCGGCTGGTGCGGGCTGCGATGGCCGCGAGTAGCGGGAATGGCGAGGCGAGCTGGCGGGCGAAGTGGTGCACGCGCACATAAGCGCCATCGATGCCGAGCTCCTCGGCCGCGATGGCCAGGTCGATCGTCTGCAGCAGCGCGTCACTTGCGGTGCGGGCCTGCGAACCGGGGGAGGGCTGCCAGTGGCCGAACGAGAGGAATCCGATACGTTTCACAATCTGTTCAGCGTACGCGCGGTGCTCGGTATTCCCGGCCGCTCCCGCGGGCACTCGTGAGGTGCCACTTTCGGCCGCTCCGGCGCGCGCAAAGCGACAAAAAGTGGCACCTCGCGGTGGCGAAGTGGGGCGGATGTGGTCGGTTGGCTCCGGACACACCCGCGAGGGGTGACCGGTTAACGCGCTCGCGCCTCGTACCTTAGGGACATGGGAGTAGACGGATTCGGTTCGAGTATCGTCATTGCGCTCGCCGCGGTGCTCTGGCTCGCCTATCTCGTTCCCACCTGGTTTCGCCGTCGCGAGTACCTGTCCACGGAGCGCAACGCCGTGCGACTGCAGCAGACACTGCGGATCATGGCCGAGACTGCCGAGTTGCCGCAGCAGGTGAGGGTCGAGAATTCCGCTCGCAGTGTCGCCGCCCAAGAGAAGCTCCTGCGCGCACAGCGCCATCATGAGGTAGCAATGACGAAGGCCGAGTTAGCCTCTGCCGAGCGCGCCGCCGCACGCCAGCTGGCTGAGAAACTTCCAAAGTTGTCGGCGGATGTCGCCCGCGGCTCAAGCGCAACGCGCAGGCTCCGCAGGTCCCGGGCGCTCACGTCGCTCGTGCTGCTCGCCTCGCTCGTGACCGCCGGCTTTGGCGTCGCTCCCATGCTGGCTGGCAGCTGGCTGCTGCTGGCATCCGCTGGAGCCGTCGCGCTTGGAGCGTTTGTCATGCTCGGCCAGATGGCCGCTGTCGGTCGTGCCAGGGCAGAGCTCGCTCGGGGCATGGGGTTGCGGCGGCCGCAGCCGGTGCGCAGAACTGTGCGCCTGCAGGAGCCCGTGGCGCAGGTGGAAGAGAAGAAGGAGTGGACGCCGGTACCGGTGCCCAAGCCGCTGTATCTTTCCCGCCCGCAGGTCGAGCGCACGGTCGCTACCGCTCTGGATGCTGCGGCCGAGCTGCGAGATGCCGTCGCGGAGTCAGAGCGCCGCCTTCGCGAGGCACACGAGTCGCCTGAGGTGACTCCGATCATCCGCCCCGCTGCGAAGGCCGCGGCTCCCAGTCGCTTTGCGCGGATGGGCTACCTGGATGACATCGAGAACCAGGCGACGGATCTGGATGCTGTGCTGCAGCGCCGCCGCGCCTCGGCCACTGGCTGATCCAGCCCCCGCTCGCGTGATAACGTAGCTACGCACTAGGGCCCTTGGCGCAGTTGGTAGCGCGCCTCGTTCGCATCGAGGAGGTCAGGAGTTCGAATCTCCTAGGGTCCACCACCTGCTGCACTCACAGCACGACACGCACGGCGAGGTATCGCTACTACCGCTAGCGGATTGGTGCCGGCTACCGCTTCTGTTCTCGAACGTCGTCGTCGACCCAGTCGAAGGTCTTCGTGACGGCCTTTTTCC
>JBDTAD010000144.1:0-8050 GCA_039924815.1 Lacisediminihabitans sp. | reverse complement strand
GCGACGAGGTCATCGAAGGTCTTCGGTTCTGTGTAGCCCTTGGCGGCCCACACACTCTTGCGGTAGAAGAAGCCCCAGGGGTAGTTGTAGTTCGGCACGAAGTACTTCTTGCCGTCAGGGCCGGTGGATGCCTTGGCGAGACCCGCAGAGAAGTTGCCGCCGATCTTCTCCCAGACATCGTCGATGGGAGCGAGAAGACCCTTGCCTGCGTAGTACTGGGTGCGGTAGCCAGCGAACCAGGTGAATGCGTCATCCGGCGAGCCCTGCAGGTAGGTGTTGATGTTGTTCTGGAAGTCGTTGTGCGACACCGTGTTGGTCTTGACCTTGTCGCCAGACTTCTTGGTGAACGCAGAGGTGACCGCTGCGTAGGCGCGCTTGGGCACGTCATCCGAGGCGCCGGAGCCAAAGCTCACGGTCTTTGAAGCGGCTGCCCCGCCGCCCGTGCTCGATCCGGTGCAGGCCGCAAGAACCGGAATAGCCGCGGTAGCGAGAGCCCCAGCCCCCACTGTCTTGAGCAGGAAGCGGCGGTCAAGCGGCTTGTCCGCCAGTCGCGCGAGGGGGCTTGCACTGTCAATTGCCATCATTACTCCTTCGTAAGGGCCGTGAACGGGAACAAATCTTCACCGCGGGATAGTTACCATTATCGTTCATTTTCGAACGTAGCTTGTCAAGATGCAACAACATCTATCGTAAAACTCGCAGCCGAATCGTAATAAAAACGTGGCCTACGCCGCAAAAACATGTCCTGTGCGATTAACATCATGATGGCCGCGAACTTCGCGGCCATCACAACGATTCAACAGTTACGGACACGCACGCCGTCCGTCACATCAGCTCAACGGCACACTCAGTCCTCGTTTCCCGCGGGCCGAGCAGCGAGTCCGTCCTTGATCGCATCCATCACGGTCGAGTCCGCCAGAGTGGTGACGTCGCCAATCGGGCGTTTCTCCGCAACATCCTTCAGCAACCGCCGCATGATCTTGCCCGAGCGCGTCTTGGGCAATTCAGCGACGACAAGGATGTTCCTCGGCCGAGCAATGCCACCAATCGACTTCACAACGTGGTCACGCAACTCCTGCACGACTTCCGGCCCGCCATCACCCGCTTCCATACGCAGGATGACAAACGCCGCGATTGCCTGATGCGTCGTCTCGTCCGCGGCGCCCACTACTGCGGCCTCGGCAACCTTCGGATGCGACACCAGCGCGGACTCCACCTCGGTCGTAGAGATGCGGTGACCGGAAATATTCATCACATCGTCGACCCTGCCGAGAAGCCAGATGTCGCCATCCTTGTCACGCTTTGCACCGTCACCCGCAAAGTACCGCCCGGGGAATTTCGACCAGTAGGTCTCCACGTAGCGCTCGTCATCGCCCCAAATAGTGCGGAGCATGCTGGGCCATGGTTCGGTCAACACCAAGTACCCACCGGATCCGTCGGGCACTGAAACCCCTGCCTCGTCGACGATGTCTGCCGAGATCCCCGGCAGCGCCTTCATGGCCGCGCCCGGTTTGCCCTCAGTGACGCCGGGCAGGGGGCTGATCATGATCGACCCGGTTTCGGTCTGCCACCACGTGTCGACGACCGGTGTGAGGTCGTGTCCGATGTGGTGTCGGTACCAGATGTACGCCTCGGGGTTAATCGGCTCACCAACCGAGCCCAGAATGCGCAGCGACGAGAGGTCGTAGCGCGCCGGTATGTCGGCACCCCACTTCATCAGCGTACGGATCGCAGTGGGCGCACAGTAGAGGATCGTCACCTTGTACTTATCGATGATCTCCCACCAGCGGCCCTGGTGCGGGCTATCCGGCGTGCCCTCGTAGAACACGGAGGTGGTGCCGTTGGCGAGCGGACCGTAGACGATGTAGCTGTGCCCTGTGACCCAACCGATGTCGGCTGCCGTCCAGTAGACATCCGTCTCTGCCTTCAAGTCGAAGACTGCCCACTGACTCCAGGCAGCCTCCGTCAGGTAGCCGCCCGAGGTGTGCAGGACGCCCTTCGGCTTCCCAGTCGTGCCCGAGGTGTACATGACATAGAGCGGATGTTCCGCGTCGAAGAACTCCGGCTCGTGCACCGGGCTCGCCTTCTCGACGGTGTCATGCCACCAGAGGTCCCGGCCTTCAGTCCACTCGATGTCTTGGCCGGTGCGGCGCACCACCAAGACATTGCGGACATCCGGGCATACCTTCAGCGCCTCGTCCACAATGGGCTTGAGGCCGGAGGACTTGCCCTTGCGGTAACCACCGTCTGCGGTGATCACCACCCGGGCATCGCAGTCGATGATGCGGCTGCTCAGCGAGTCGGCCGAGAATCCGCCAAAGACGACCGTGTGCGGGGCTCCGATGCGGGCACAGGCCAGCATCGCAACCACGGTCTCAGGAATCATCGGCATGTAGATCGCAACGCGATCACCGGTCTTGACCCCGAGTTCGATGAGCGTGTTCGCAGCTTGGCAGACCAGATCGGTCAGCTGCGCATAGGTGATCTCTCTGGTGTCGCCCGGCTCGCCTTCGAAGTAGTAGGCCACCTTTTCTCCGTGGCCTGCCTTGACGTGTCGGTCAAGGCAGTTGTAAGCGACATTGATCTTGCCGCCGACAAACCACTTCGCAAACGGTGGGTTGCTCCAGTCGAGCACCTCATCCCAGTGTGTGTCCCAGTCGAGCCTTTCTGCCTGCTCCGCCCAGAATCCGAGCCGGTCTCTATCGGCGGCGGCATAGACCTTCTCCGTGACGTTCGCATGCTCGACCAGGTCGGCCGGTGGTGCGAAAGTGCGATCTTCAGCAAGCAGGTTGGAGATGGTTTGGTTGTCAGTGTTTACGTCGTCACTCATACCGCATCACGCCCTTGCGCCGAGAGGAAGAACATTCCGCTTGAATGTGGAATTGATCACAATTCCGAACGAGGTGTACCAGGCGATGATCGCGGTGATGATCCCGAGCCAGCCACCCAGCTGAAGCAGTCCGTTGGAGCCTGCATAGTGACCAAAGGAGAGAGCGAAGAAGGTGAGTGTCAGGAAGACAAACACCAGGAACGTTGCAATGTTCGTACGCCATGACGCGAAGGTCATATAGAGCGTAAAGATCGCCCAAGCCAGCAGCCACGTGCCGAGACCAACCGCGAGACCAGCGCCCGCCTTGCCGAGATCAGTCGCCGTGTTCAGGTACCAGAACGCCATCCAGAACGCCCCGTAGGAACAGAACGCGGTCGCGCCGAAGGTGTTCTTCTGCGCAAACTCCCACAGGCCCGCCAGCAGCTGCGCCGCGCCACCGTAGAAAAGCGCGAGCGAGAATACGACGGGGGTTGCACCAGCAGAAATGATGCCTGCATTGGCGAAACTGAGCACGAACGTAGTCATCGCGAAGGCGGCGAGTCCGAGCGCTGCGGGATTGACTGATGCGACTACATTCGCGGGTGCGCCCATGGCGTGTTGGGCGGGTGGGGCCCCAGCAGAACCAACGGATGAAACGGGTGGGTTGCTCATTGCATTTACCTCCAGCTCGCGCCGGCGTCTTCGTCGACGATGCTCTGAAAGTACACCCGAAACTGAGCTTTAAATCTGTGAGAATTTTCAGGAAATGTGCCACTTTGGGACTAGAAAACACAGGTAACTGCGCGCCACAGTTTTGAACGCGGGGCAGTGCTGAATCGGGTGCTAGCTCTACAGCTTGGCGTGCTGGGTGATCCACACGTGCATCGCGACGGCCGCGGCCGCGGAAGCGTTAATGCTGCGGGTCGAACCGAATTGACTGATCTCGACCACGGCATCCGCGGCTTCGATCGCCTCGGGGGAAATACCTGGGCCCTCTTGCCCGAACAGCAGGATGCACTCCTTGGGGAAGGTAAAGGTCTCGATGATCACGCTGCCCGGCACGTTGTCGATGGCGATGATTGGCAGACTCTTCGCCATCGCCCACTTCACGAGTTCGGCCACGGTTTCGTGGTGCATCACGTGCTGGTAGCGATCGGTCACCATCGCTCCGCGCTTGTTCCAGCGCCTGCGCCCAACAATATGCACGGTGTCTGCGGCGAAGGCGTGGGCGGTGCGCACGATCGAGCCAATG
The DNA here is from genome assembly GCA_039924815.1 of Lacisediminihabitans sp. Taxonomy (GTDB): domain Bacteria; phylum Actinomycetota; class Actinomycetes; order Actinomycetales; family Microbacteriaceae; genus Parafrigoribacterium_A. The sequence continues at coordinate 3,989 of JBDTAD010000144.1, read as the reverse complement.
TTCATGTCATGCTGCCAGTTTTCGATGGCCACGTGGAACGGATGCCGATGCTCGTCGATGTCTGCCACAATCGCGTCCATGCGCCAGTAACGGTAGCGGTCGATGACGTTGCGGGAGTCGCCTCGCGCCAGTAGTTCCGGATCCCAGTGTTCGCCCTCTGGCAACTCGCCCTTCCACGGGCCGACGCCGTGCGTCGTTAGCTCAACGGAGGGATTCTGCTCGTGCGGGGTCACTCATTGAGGTTACCGGGCTGTCGATGGTCGAATGATCGCGCAGGCTCCTCTGAAATCTAGTGATCTCGAACGCGATCGCTAGAACTGGTGGCTCAGGCGTAGACGAAGGTCATGATGACCGCGGCGGACACAGCTGCGGACGACAGCAGCGTTGCTGCCAATGCGCGCCAATTGAACTTCGGGTCTCTTACGAGCAAACTCGCACCGAAGATGAGTCCGAGCGTGGCGAGTGCGCCTGCCGCAACGGTGCTCAGTGGAATAAACGCGCCCACCAGCGCGACCGCAGCGACCGCAAGCACAGCCACCGCAGGCCACCTGTAGCGGTCGGATGTCTGGACCTCGTCGGCAGCAACCTCGACCTGTTGCACGTCATTCATTCGTACAGCATCGCAGCATTGAGCACTCCGTCGCATCCCGCGTTCGTGAGCCACGCCGTCGAACGACGAAAATGTGGTCGACACCCGCGCGTAACCTGCCCCCGATACGATGGCGGCATGAGAGACCGTCGCGAAATCGAGTGCTGGCTGACCGACATGGATGGCGTGCTCGTACACGAAAACCACCCACTGCCCGGTGCTGCCGCACTCTTGCAGCAGTGGCGGGACCAGGGCAAGCGCTACCTCGTGCTGACCAATAACTCCATGTATACGCCACGAGATTTGAGCGCGCGGTTGGCGGCATCCGGACTCCACGTTCCCGAAGAAGCGATCTGGACCTCGGCACTGGCCACCGCAGACTTTCTCGCGTCACAAATTCCCGGCGGTAGTGCCTACGTCATCGGTGAAGCAGGAATCACGACGGCGCTGCACGAGGCCGGCTTCATCATGACCGAAACCAAACCCGACTACGTGGTCGTCGGCGAGACCCGCAACTACTCTTTCGAAGCGATCACCCGCGCCATCAGGCTCATCGGCGATGGCGCTCGTTTCATAGCGACCAACCCGGATGCCACCGGCCCCAGCGCAGAAGGCCCCATGCCCGCAACGGGCGCGGTCGCGGCCCTCATCACCAAGGCCACCGGCAAGGAACCGTATGTGGTGGGCAAACCCAACCCGATGATGTTCCGCTCCGCACTGAACAAGATCGGCGCGCACTCGGAGACCACCGCCATGATCGGCGACCGCATGGACACCGACATCGTCGCGGGCATCGAGGCGGGGCTGCACACAATCCTCGTGCTCACAGGCATCAGCGACCAAGCTGAGATCGAACGCTACCCCTTCCGGCCTGACGAGGTGCTGAGCGGTGTCTCAGAGCTGATCGACGGGGGCCCGGGAGAACCTGCTTAATCCCGGTTTAGGCGTAACTAAGCTGCCGGAGCCACGGCCACGCTCGCGGTGAGCGGATCCCCCGACGAGCGTGTAACGAAGCAGTAGTAACTGTGGTCACCGTCTGACCACTGCTTGTCTGTGGCGGGGTAGCTCGCGCTGAACTGGATGTCGCTGTACGCACCGGCCGCCGCGAAGTTGATCACGGTGGGTGCGCTGCACAACAGATTGATCTGCGCCTGCAAGGCTTTCACGCCCGGGTAAGTCGATGCTGAGGCGCCCGCCCCAGGAGTGGCTGCAGCTGACGGGTCAGTTGCCGCGGCTGCGGGAGCATCTGCAATGACGCCGCGAGCCACCATCTGGGCCGGATGCGGTGTCGCGCAGTCCACGACCGTGAACTTCTCCGCCCACGGCGATGTGAACGGCGCGAGGCACTCGCCACCCAGCAGCCGATCCCACTTGTAGGTGCCGGGCGCGAGCGGACCGACGGCGCGTGTCGTCGGTGTCGGGCTTGGCGTCGGCGTCTTCGTGGCGGTCGGCGTCGGTGCGGGTGCCGGAGCGGCAGCGGAGTTCGAGATCTTCGTCCCGAGGAAGAACAACCCCACCAAGATGATGAGCGCGGCCAACGACCCCGCGATCCAGAGCAGAACCTTCTGCGAACGCGACATCGGCTGACGCGGCGCACGCTCCTGCCTCGTGACGTCCGCACCACCAGCAGGTTCGGCGCTGCGCGCAAACGGGTTCTGCGAAGTCGCGGGCTCAGCCTCGTAGTCACGAAACCGGGTTGCGCCGAACAGGGAGTCGACGGATGTCCCTGCCGCAGCATCCGTCGGCGCCGTCCCGAAGCCACCGAGCAGCTCTGTCGCCGGCTCAGCGACTGGACGGCCCGCTGCGGCCGGTGGCAAGAGTTCAGCCCCCGCGCTTTCCCACGGCAATGCCATCGTGCGCGGTTCGGCCTCTGCCGACGGAGCTCCTGCCAGCGAACTGTCGAAGGGCTCTGGCTCGGGATGCGTCGCCGACGCCTGCACTGGCGTGGGTCGTCCGAGGGCTACGGACGCGTCATCCGCGGTCGGCAACTCAGGACTCGAAGAAACGGCGGGTTCCTCAGCGACAGGGTTCGGCGTGGCAAAAGGCCAACGATTTCCGGCGGAAGACGCCGCCTGGTCACCAGCCAAGATCGGGAAGCCGGGCACAGCTGGCTGGGGCTCGTCGTCGACTGCCGATCCCGCATCATCGGCGTTCGACACGACCGACGTTGCCGCTCCTGACTCGGTCGCACGCTGGACCGGCGGCTCAACAGGCGGTTCAACCGGCCGGTGGAATCGAGGCGTAAACAGGGAATGCCTGCGCGGCGACTCGGTCGGTGGGATCAGTGGTGGCTCACCCGTAGTGGCAGCAGGCGCGGGCGGTATGGACGAGGCAGCGAGTGGGGCTGGCGGATTCGCCGGCGGAGGCGTCACGAAATGCGGTGGCGCGAAGGCTGGAGGAGTAAACGAAGCAGAATCCGGCGCGGTCGTCGGATGGAGCGGGGCGGGAGTTATCGGTGTGGACGCTGCCGACACCGGGACTGAGTCTGCGGATAGTGCCGATGACTCCGGCGTGGGCGGGACTGCCGGGCGGATCGGATTGACGAGGGTAGGCGAAGTGGTACGCCCTGACGGTGCCTCAGGTGCGGACGGAGTCGGCGGCTGAGCCGGTGGCTCAGGCTCGGAGGGTGGAACTGGTACCGAAGGAGCAGAGCCTGCGGGTGTGGACCCGTGTGCGCTCAGACCCCAGCTGAAACCTCCGGATGCTGCCGGTGCGGCGGGGGCGACCGGCGTCGCGGAAACGGGAGGTACTGCCGGAGTCGCTGGTGCAGCAGGCGTGGGTGGAACGGATGGCGCTGGTGCGGGAGGAGTAACGAGCGCAGCGGTTGACTCACGCGGAGCGAGCGGCGCAGGAGCCGACTCGGCTGGTGTGGACGGCGCAGCCGGGGTAAGAGTCGCGGGCGGTACAAACGACGACGCGGCCGCGGGTGGAGTGGCTAACGGCCAGGCCGGTGAAGCTCCGGCGCCATTACTCGCTGAGCTTCCCGCACCGTTGCCTGATGCAGTCTCGCCACTCGTGGACGAGGCCGGCGCGATAAGAAAGCCAGGCTCTGGCTCAGAAGCTGGCGTCACAACATCCGGCGTGCCTGCAACTGGCTCGTCCGGGGTGGGCTCGTCCGCAACCGGCGGCACTTCGGCGGGCGCCTCGGCCTCCGTCGGATAGTCGTCTGACGAACCGAACTGCGCTGCAAGCCAGTCGGCTGCGTCGCCGCTTTCGCGGTCATCCGTCATGGCTGAGTCCCAGATCGCTGAGGCTAATGGCGGCGTAATAGGGGTACCCGGCCGCCTCGATGATCTCGCGCGCACCGGTGTCGCGGTCAACAACAACGGCGACCGCCGCGATCTCGGCGCCGACCTTGAGCAGCGCCTCGATGGCGGCTAACGGCGAACCACCTGTGGTG
>JBDTAD010000143.1:0-3072 GCA_039924815.1 Lacisediminihabitans sp. | reverse complement strand
AGCCAGGTGAGCTTGTCGTTGATGGTCGCTTCTACGCGGCCCTGCTGTACAAGCGCGACGGACTGGGCCCAGCCCTCGACCGCTTGAATATTCGCGCCGTTTTGCTGCGCGAGAGTGTAGAACGAGCTCGTCAGCGACTGCGCGACTGTGGCGTCTTTGAGGTCAGTGAACGACTTGATTTTGTTGTCGCTCGACTTCACCACGATGACTCCGGCGGAGACCGTGTACGGCTTCGAGAACTCGTACTTCGCTTGGCGCTCGGGAGTGATCGACACTTGATTGGCGATGGTGTCGAAGCGGTGCGACTCGAGACCGGCGAAGATCGCATCCCACTGGGTCTCTTCGAACTTGGCCTTCACGCCGAGCTGCTTGGCCACCGCCTGAGCAACGTCAACGTCATACCCCACGAGCTTGCCAGAGCCGCCGTCGTGGTAGCTGAACGGACGGTAAGTGCCTTCAGTGCCGATAGTCAGAACGCCAGCCTTCTGCACGGCCGCGAGCGCGCCGGTTGCGGCGGTCGTCGATCCGGATGCTGGCGTCGAAGCGCCAGCCGAGCATCCGCTGAGCACAATGGTTGCTGCGGCGATGATGGCTATCGAAATCGTTCTGATTCTCATGGTGTCCTGATCTGTGCGCCCGTGATCACGGGACGAGTGGAACTGATCGCGTGCTGACGCGAACCTTGCGAATCGTAACAACCACGCCTGCGCGACCAGAATTCCATTACGGCCCATGACCCTGCGCCGGTGGCGACTTTCGGCTGCGGCACTGTCCCAGCGCGGACCGGCACACTCGCATAGCCTTGAGACATGAGCAAAGAGTTCAGCCACGAGCCGGATGCTCGCCGCTACGTTCTGCGGATCGACGGGGAAATCATTGCCGTTGCCGACTACACAATCAACGGCAACTCGATTTCCTTTCACCACACCTACACGAACCCACGCGAGCGTAAACACGGCTATGCCGGCGAAATAGTGAAGTTTGCCCTGGATGACGTGGAGTCCACCACAAAGCTTCAGGTGCTGCCCATGTGCTGGTACGTGGCGCAATGGTTCGAGAAGAATCCCGACCGCGTTGGCCTGCTGACCAGGTAATAGCCTTGCCTGATGAGCGAAGACTACGTAACTCATCCGATCGACCCTGAGTCCGCGGGTGCGCTCGCCTCACGCGGCCTGCGGTTCGAACTCCTCGGCGTCGATGAGGCCGGCTACGTGCCCTGGACGGAAGCCGTCAACCGTGGGTTTCACGAAGCCCGCCCCACGGCGGAGTTCATGGCGACCCGACGCACTCAGGCGCCATTTCGTCGCATCAGCGGCGTGTGGGACGACACGATTCCGGACGCGGCATCGCCCGTCGCCACGGCAAGCTCTTGGCCGACCGAACTGACGGTCCCCGGATTGAAGTCTGTCACCGCGTGGGCGATCAGCACGATCACTGTCTCTGCAACGCATCGCCGGCGCGGCGTAGCCCGCGAATTGCTGGGTGCTGAGCTGCGCACCGCGCACGCTCTGGGCGTCCCAGTGGCGATCCTCACCGCGTCTGAGGCAACGATTTACGGCCGCTGGGGTTTTGCGCCGGCCGCGATGACGGCAACCTGGACGGTCGACACGAGGGATTCGAAGTGGAGCGGACCGGAAGCATCCGGCCGCGTGCACTACGTCACGAGCGAGCAGCTGCTGGTCGACGGCCACGAGATAGTGGAACGGATGCGCCTGTCGGTGCCCGGGCTCATCGCCTTCGACGGTCAGCTGTGGGAGCGGCTGCTCGGGATAGGCGACGATACCGTGGCCCGAACCATGCGGTTTCTCCGTTACGACGACGCGGAGGGCACGCCGCTGGGTTTCGCCATCTACAGGGTGCGCAACGAAGACACTCATCGCGGCCGGGCGGTCGCCGAGGTGCAGTACCTAGCAGCAACGACCGAGGATGCGTCGGCGGCCCTGTGGCGGTTTCTCTTGGAACTCGATCTCATCGGCGAACTGCGCGCGTCGTTGCGGCCCGTGACTGAGCCGTTTGTTTGGCAGATTTCTGACTTTCGCGCGGCCGTGAAGTCGGAGGAGCACGACCACCTGTGGGCACGCATCCTCGACGTTCCCGCCGCACTTCAGGCGCGACGGTACAGCGCGCCGGGTCGAGTTGTGCTCGACGTGTCCGACCCGCAAGGCTTCGCCGCTGGGAAGTGGCTGCTCGAGGTCGCTGCGGACGGCACGGGCTCGGTGACAAGGCTCGATGGGGCAGGCGCTATGGGCGCTGAAATCGCTGGTGCTGGTGCTGGTGCTGGTGCCACGGGTACCGCTGTCGCGGGCTCGCTTAATCATGCTGCTGACGTCGTGTCGCTAGGGGTAGGCCAGTTGAGTTCGATTTACCTTGGTGGGGTTTCCGCCACGGTGCTCGCCCGCGCCGGGAGGATTACCGAACTGAACGACGGTGCCGCTGAGCGACTAGAAGCGATGTTCCGCTCCCCCGTGACGCCGTGGCTGAGCATCTGGTTCTGACCGCGCTAGCACTCTCCGCGTCCGCACATGATCGCTGTCTAGGCTGAGAGTGCCATGCGTTTGCTTCTGATTCGTCACGCCCAGACTCCGGCCAATGTGCTCGGACAGCTCGATACCGCTAGGCCCGGCCAGGCCTCACTGCTCTGGGCCTGCGCCAAGCTGCACAGATTCCTGACGCGCTGAAGGCGGAGCCAATCCGAGCGATCTTTGTCTCTCCGCTGGTGCGCACTCAGCTCACGGCTGAACCTCTCGCCGCTGCGAGCGGGCTCGAGGCACAAGTGATGGAGGGGCTACAGGAGATCGAGGCGGGCAGGCTGGAGAAGCTGAGCGATCGCGAGTCCGTTCACCGCTATCTCGAAACAGTGTTTGCCTGGGGTGGCGGCGATTTGGACGTACGGATGCCCGGCGGCCCAGACGGTCACGACTTCTTCGAGCGCTTCGATGCGAACATCGCTGCGATTGCGGCAAGCGTTGCGAACAGCAGCGGTGCCAGCGCTGCTGTCTTTAGTCACGGGGCCGCGATTCGGGTGTGGGCTGCGCGGCGAACGACGAACGTGCCACCGGAGTTCGCAGGGCT
>JBDTAD010000142.1:0-6732 GCA_039924815.1 Lacisediminihabitans sp. | reverse complement strand
AAGCTGGTTGCCTGGGTGGTGAAGCGGTTGTACCACCAGCTACCGGAGTAGAAGATCGGGTACTTGCCGCTGATCCAGCTGGTGCCGGCATCTTCTGCCTTGAGGCCAGCCGCATCCTTGCTGATGTAACCCTTGTCGACCCAGTCCTTGATGGTGTTAGCCGCGTAGGTTACCTCGGGGCCGGTCCAGTCGACCTTGCCCTTGTAGAGCTGGTAGTCATCCACCCAGGAGCGGTCTGCCTTGCTCAACGCGAGCTGGTAGAAGAGCTGGCCAAGGGGGTACTCCGCAGCGGACTCCGCCAGCGGTGTCACGCCGTTGTCCTTGAAGGTCTTGAGCGCTGCCTCGAACTCGGCAAAAGTCTTCGGCACCTCGATGCCGTACTTCTTGAACATGTCCTTGTTGTAGTACACCTCGACGTACTCACCGTAGTTCGGGATGCCGTACCAGTTGCCCGAACCCATGACGCCCTTGGCGTCGTAGCGCGCGGTGGTCTGCAGCGACGGAGCGAGCTTCTTGTCCCAGCCGTAGGCCTTGACCGCGTCGTTCATGTTGCTCAGCAGACCCTGGCTCGAGAGCAGACCAGCGGTGGCGTTGCCCTTGTTGTATTCGAGGATGTCGGGGGCGGCGTTCGAGTTGAGCACCTGGCTCGCGGTCGAGCGGATCTGCTCGAACGACTTCGCCTCGTACTTGACCTTGGCGCCGGTCTCGCTCTCGAACTCCTTGATGGCCTCGTTCCAAGCGATTCCCATCGCGCTGGTCGGGTCTTCGTAGTCCCAGAGCGTGAGCGTCTTGCCTTTGCCGTCCGGGTGGGTGTTGATCTTGCTTGAGCTCGCGGTGGAACTACCACCCGCAGAGCATCCGGCAAGCAACATCGCGCCGGTGAGCAGCATGGCTGCGGCTGCGATTTGCCTCTTTCGCATTCTGTACCTCCTTGTAAGAGGAGTGCCGCCTCGTGCAGGCTAGACAGCCACTCCGGTGCCGTGCTGTTCAGATCGGCAACTGCGCCGGGCATAACAGCAATGTTTCCGGTAACATTACCGGTAACATCCAAGATCTACAAACTATTTGTTGTGTGAAACCCTCAATTACTAGTTCTCGTCGTAACGCTCACCATTTGTGGGTGTTTCATACTGTCCAAGGGATTGCGCCACTGGGTGGCGCCTCCTGCGCATAACTCAGGCTGTTCGCACTTGGAAACTTTCGTCGGTGCCGAAAACTCGGGCTTGGAATCGACGAGCACTGTAAATAGCCTGAGTTATGAACAGACTGGGGGCACCTCTCGGCGCAACCTCAAAGTCTAGGAGCCCCGGTTTGCTGTGACAGAACGCCGTCACCCAGCGCGGACTCTCCACCAGAACGCCGCAGTGTCGAGCTGCGACGCGGTGCGTCAGGCCAGCATGGTGCGAGAGTCAGCGGCGTCGATCAGGTGCTGGTCGTGGGCGGCCACGAGCACCACGATGCCTTCGTCGGTCAGGGAGCGAAGCATCCGGATGACCGAGTCCGCACTCGCACGATCAAGGCTCGCGGTCGGCTCGTCCGCCATCACGATGGCCGGCTCCAGCAGCAGCGCGCGGGCAAGCGCGACTCGTTGACGCTCGCCACCGCTCAGCTTGTCTGGGTAGCTGCCAGCGCGATCAGCAACACCAAGACGCTCGAGCAGTTCTGTTCCCCGGCGCACGAGTTCCTTCGAGCGGCGGCGTGGCACCGCCGGAAGGAGCACGTTCTCGAGCGCGGTCAGCCCGGGCACGAGCACTCCGCCCTGGTCGAGATAGCCGACGGCGTCACGTCGACGCGTGGTGATCTCGTCATCCTTCGCACCGCTCAGGGAGCTACCAGCCCAAATCACCTCGCCGGACGTTGGCCGCACGAGCCCCGCAGCAACGCGCAGGATGCTCGTCTTGCCCGAGCCACTGCGTCCAGCGAGACAGTGCATCTGCCCCGCACGGAGCGTGAGGTCGTAGTCATCGACGATCGCCAGCGGTGCCTGACTTGCCCGCTCATAGTGAATCGTGACGGCGCGAAGTTCGAGCGCGGCGGCATCCACGAGCCGCGCTTCAGGTGAGGCCGGTGTCTCGATGGTCATTGCGCTAATGCCTTCCGTCTGACGAACAGGAGTACGAGAGAGGCTGCGACCGCGGCGCCAACGCCGGTGACGAGAAGGGGAATGGTGGCGGATGAGCCCAGCAGGTGTGCGCCACCAAAGCTCGCGGCCGCGGCGACCAGGATGGCGGGAATTGCGACCGTGGCTGCCTCGGTGCGCTGGGCACTGCGCAGCTCCGAGGCCGTCCAGCCCATCGCCCTCAGCGCTGCCCATTGCGGTGAGCGGCGTGCGAGATCGATTCGACGAGCAAGCACCGCCAGGATGATGCCGGAGGCCAGCGCGACCGCGCCGAGCACGAGTTGGAAGAGGGCGGCCTGCCCGGTGACGAACTGCGCAAGCAGGCTAGCTCCCGCCCGGCGACGCCCCTCGAAGAACACCTCCGCGAGTCCGGCTGAGGCGAGCGCCACGATGAGAATGGCGACAACCAGAGTGATCGAGGTGATCAGGTGGATGCGGGCCTGCCGCAATCCAAAGGTGAGGATGCTGCGGCCGCGCAGGAGCAGCATCCGTCGTCCGCCGGACTCGCGAACGCGAAAAACGCGCGCCTTCCCCTGCGCGCCAAGAATCACGGCGACGATCGACGTGACCACGACCACGGCGACACCGAGCGCCGCGATCACGACCGAAATCTGCTGCAGCCCAGACAGGGCGACGGCCGCGATGCCGGCCGCAAGCACGATGAGCACCGCCGGTATCTCTTCGGCGAACATCCACCGACGGATGCGCGCCCGCGTCCAGCCGATCTCTCGCATGACGGCGGCTTGGCTACGCCTGCGAGCAATGGAGGCAAACTGCACGGCACCGAGCAACAGTGACGTTGACCCGAGTGCGATGCCCAGCACCGATAGGGATGCGGTCGAGACGGCGACGTCCGCTCGTGCCGCCGCGCCGAACTCAGACCACTGCTGGGTGACCGTGCCGAGCGAACCCACACGCTGCAGCTTGCTGGCATCCGTCACCCCGAAGGCGTAACCATCGACGGCCACTTTCACTTCGCTCGGCGAGGATCCCGCAACGATCGTCGCGGTGAGGCCCAGTTTCTGGATGGCCTGCGCGACCGCGATCACCTTCTGCTGGGACTGCAACGAGTACGAGCTGATGCCGGCAACCCGCACCCGAATCGCACTCACGGGCGATGCCTGACCCCACGCTGGCGCGCTGTTGATGGACGCGATGGCCACTGTCTGCGCACTGACCAGCCCGACGCCACTCACGCTCGGCCGCAGCGTCTCGCCCTTCGCTGTGGAGGAACCCACCGGCTGGTAGGCGCCAAGGGGTACGTAGCTCAGCGAGGACTGGAGATCAGCCAGCTGGTCGAGGGAGAAGGACCCGACCGGCACCGCAACTCGGCCGCCGTCGTTGGGCATCGTGGGGATCTTCGTGACCGTCGCGTACGCGGCCTCGCTTCCCGGCTTCGTTCCGCTATCGAGCAAAGCGAAGGGGTTTTCAACGTTCTGCCGCTGAGGCACTATCGGCTGGGCATAGCCCGAAGGATCGAGCGTCGCCGAGACGGTGCCGTTCGCACCTTTTCTGACCGTGACTTTCGAGGCTGAAACGACACCGGCGGCGCCGAGTCTGAGGCTCACGCGCGCGCCGTCCGTGCCCGGAGCGAGCTTTGGGGTGCCCGGCCACGCTACTTCGATGGGCGTGCGATCGAAGGGGTTGAGCATCCCGCTCGCGTCGATCGTGCTTTCACCGAGGTTCGTGCCGGTGCTGTTGGTGGGTACCGAGTAGGGGAAGTAGGTGGTCGAATTCGCATCCAAGGGCTTCCGCGGTGCGTCGCCGACGCTTGTCACATTGATCGTGTAGTCAAGCGTTGCAGCAGGCGCTCGGGAGGCGAGCAACGGCACGTAGGTCTGGGTGTCCTTCATCACCTGCTGGTCAACCCCATGCTCCTTGTTGAAGGCGTCCAGCTCGGCCATGGCCTGCTTCTGTTCCGCAGTCGGTGGCTCTACGGCCCCGCGCCTGGCCTGCTGGGCAAGGTAGTCGGCGGTGAACGCATTCTTCGCGGATCTGGCCCACGCATCCATGTCCGCCCGACCTGTCTTTGTCGTCGGGCGGATATTTTGCAGCGGAGCGAGGAATGCCCCGTCCTTGCCGAGCAACTTTCGTTCGGCAGCCGGATCGACAAGCGTGATGCGCGTAGCCCCAGACGGCTGTGGTTGTGACGAGGCGCTGAAGTGAAGCACGCCATCCGTGAGGTCGGCGCCCTGGCTGAATCCGCTCAGGTTCGAATTGCTCACGGTGACGGGGCTGTATTCCGAGCGCGAAAAACTCTGACAGAGGTGCGGATACTTGGCCGGGTCGACTTCGAATCCGTTCAGATTGCAGTTTGCGGGCACGACCGGGGCATCCTCGTCCGGCAAGTTATCGATCACGATGACGACCGATTCTGAGTGCACGTAGCGCTCCAAGAGACCGTCATTGGTTGTGTACGTTGCCTTCACCCGAAACGCCTGCGGAACCTTGGATGCCGAGACCGCACTCTCGGGAAGACTCACGCTGGGCGACCCCAGCTGCTGGGGCACCATCACTTCCCCAATGGGAGCGGCGACCTCGATGCCTGCGATCTGCCGCACCTTAGCTACCTGCGCCAGTGTCATCCCGTACGCGCCATCACCGAGCGAGTTCGGCGCGAGAAGACCGCCAGTGCCGACGTTCGCGCCCTTCGCCGTCACAAGGATGTCGTAGGCGCCGCGCCAGTTCGCGTCGAGGGTGCGTTGCAGCGTGGCCGCGGCAGCACTCTGGATTCCCGCTGCCGAGAGGGCGACCAGCGCCAGCAGCAGCACAGCGACGAGTCGGCTTCGATCTCGCGAGACGCGACGCAGCGCGCCGGGGACTGCGCTCCTCTTCATTGCGTCTGCGCCTCCCTGTGCATGAAACGTGAGCTTAGCGCGCGGCTCTTGGTTTACGGGTACTTCACCTCCCGCGCGACGATCAATAGTAGGAAAGCTCACGGGGCTTTTCTGCGCCCGGCCGCTAGCTCCTGCGACTACTCGAGCGACCCGGTGTCGGCCCACTGGCTCATACTCTTGCGGATGTGATCGGGGGTGAGCATGAACATCGGCGTCAGCTCTTCCCAGCCGGGCTCCTTCACCCGTCGGCTATAGGCAGCGTGATCCGCACTCAGCGGTAGCGTCTCATCGAGGCCACCGCCTTCGGTGCCCATCAGGCTCAGGTGATAGATCCACAGCCGACCATCGGCCTCACGATGCTTGAAGGTAGCCTCAAACACTTGCCGCTCGCCGGCGAGCGCTTCTTCGTGTTCGTCATAGCGATCATTGAGAGCCGACATCCACTCTTCAAGCTCGTCGTCCTTGCCTGCAACGACGGGAGCACGGCTCAGCTCGAGACGCATGCCGAGGGGAACCGAGGACGGCATCGGATGTCCCGGGAAGTCGCGAGGTTCTGGAGCGAACGGAACAAAGGGCTCTGGGCTGTCCATCCCCCCAGTTTCGCGCACGAGGGTAGTAGATAGCCGCCGAGTCGGTCTGACTCAGGAGCTCGCCGCAGTGAAGCTGCGCTGACTTTCGCCCAACCGTCGGATCACTTCATCATCCAGCACGATCCCAGCCGCTTCACACGCGAGAAGTGCTGCACCTCGCAGAGGGTCCAACGCAGTGGGAGCGACGGCAACCCTGCGCTCTGCCTGTTCAGCGAGAGCGCGGGAAAGGCGAGAGCGAAATGCGGAGTCTGTCGCAAGAGCTCCTGCGGTCGCGACCGAAACCTCAACATCACCTAACAGCGGAGCGAGCAAGAGTACTCCTCGAACTGTCTTCTCTACGAGAACATTAAGGACACGATCGGCCAATGGGGATGTGTTGGCCCACGCGGTAATCAGAGGTGCAAGAAGCCCATATCGACGCCGGATCTGAATGTCTTCGAGAGCGGCAAGTTCTAAGACAATCCCCCGCAGCTCAGACACCGTGCCCGCGCCCCAATACTCAAGGACATTCGCCACAAAGTCGGCATCGTCGGGCTCAGCCACTCCGGTAAAAATGAGCTGCATTGCTTCGAAAGCGAGATGCCGCGCACCACCGGCATAGTGCTCGAACCGTCCACTCTCAATGACAGCACCATCCCCGGTGACGGCCAGGATCATCGAGCCGGTGCCCCCTACAACGATGACCCCTGGACGACCAAGCAACGCCCCGCGATGAGCCGTCACAGCGTCATTCACAATCACGCGCGGACATCGGCTAGGCAGGGTTGAGAAGAAACCTTCGGCCCACGCGTTCGCCGCGTCGTCTTCGTTGGGACGAAGAACTCTAATCTCAGCCAGTCCAGCCCCGACGGCGACAGCATCCGCAGGGTCCAAACCGCCTTCGACAAGACACTGCCTCACCGCGCTCTTCACATTCTCTTCGGCATCACGATTGTGAAATGGACTCCCGCCGCGCCCAGAGACTGACGAAAGCAGCGATCCGTCAAGATCGAAGCAGCCGACCCGTGTGTGCGTACCCCCAGAATCCACGGCGACAACGTAACGCTGAGCCTTCGCCTTTGGCACCATGGTATCGAGCATATTCGGCCATTACCTCAGCAGCACGTGCTCTGAACTCCTTAGAATGCTTCTCCTGAAGCGTGACGTTCGTGGGATTGTCCGTTTTCTTTGCCACTCGCCCAACTGC
>JBDTAD010000141.1:0-2510 GCA_039924815.1 Lacisediminihabitans sp. | reverse complement strand
GCGTTGCGGTCGTTGTAGCTGTCTGCCAGCTGCAGTGCGTAATCCGCATTGCCCTTCCTGACATCCGTGAACAGGTCAGTGAGGTAGCCCCAGTTGCTGCGGCTGTACAGCGGCAAAATGATCGCGTTGAACATCGTGGCGCTGCCGACCTCGCGACCGTCTGTGCCGCGCAACGGGCTCGCATCCAGGCTCGTGAGCAGTGCCTTAATCTGCGCCAGAGCGGCGTCAACCCCGCTCGTTCCGCTGCCTTTAAAGGGGCACTTGGTGCCGGTGAGGCAGTCGGCCAGGTACGCCTTCAACGCGCTCTCGAAGCCCTGCGCCTGCATCGCGGTCACGTCGAAGTCCGTGGTCGCCGGGTCGACGACGCCGTCGAACACCATGCGTCCGGTTTTCTTCGGGTACAGATCCGCATAGGTGGACCCAAGCAAGGTGCCGTAGGAATAGCCGAGATAGTTAAGCTTCTTGTCGCCGAGTACGGCGCGCAACAGATCGAGATCCCGGGCAGCACTCACCGTATCGACAAAGCCGAGCAGCTTGCCGGTGTACTTGAGGCAGGCCTCGCCAAACTTCTTCGACGCCGCGTTCTGCGCAGCGAGCCAGCTATCCGATCCGATCGTGCCCGGCGTGATGTCGTAGAGGAACGCGTCCATGTCTTTGGGGTTCGTGTAGCACTTCACCGCGGAGGACTTATTGACACCTCTGGGGTCGAAGCCAACGATGTCATAGCTCGCCTTCAGCTTTGCATCGACGGCGTAGTCGAGGCTGTCCGCCACGAACGAGTAGCCGGATGCGCCCGGTCCTCCTGGGTTGACGAGCAACGAACCGAGGCGGGTGCCGGATGCCGTGTGCCGAATCAGCGCGAGCTTGATGGAGTCGCTGGCCGGGTTCTTCCAGTCCATCGGCGCGGTGGCTGTCGTGCACTGGAAGGCACCCTTCTCACAGCTGGACCACTTGAGCACCTGCGAGTAGAAGGGCTTCAGCTGCGCGGCGACCTTCTCGTTAACGGGCGTTGAGGTGACGGGAGCCTGCTTGGGCAGGAACGACGAGACGCAGCCGCTGAGGGGCAGCATGATGGCAACCGCAGCCGCAGCCGCAACCAGCGCGATCCGCACTCGTTTATTCATGAAGCCCGTCCGTTTGCTGCAGCGTGATCTGGTGCCGCGTGAGTTCTGGTCACGGCGATGAGCATCGCCTCGAGTGCGAGCGCGGGGCTCACGTTGCCGTCGATGCGCCGACGAGCGACGGCGATGGCATCCATCACCGCGAGAATCGCGGCGGGAGAAGCGGCCTCTGCCGCGGAGACCAGGCGGGAGTGAATGCTGAGGTTGATCGGCTCGAGCGGCGACCCCAACTGCATCAGCAGGACATCCCGATAGAGCGAAAGCAGGTCGACGAGGATGCGGTCGATGCCGTCGCGCAGGCTCCTGGTGGCCCTGCGCTTTTGGTCTTCTTCGAGGGACTTGAGCTGGCTGCGCAGCGCGGGCGGAATCGTGCCACCCGGCGCAATGCCGAGCGAACGCAGCGCCGCTTCGCGTTCCTCCGCATCCCGCTCCTCGGTGATCGCCTTGGCGTCAGCACCGGCGAACTCGAGCAGACTCGCGGCGCCGAGAACGGCATCCGAGACCGAGCGGATGCCGAGGGCCGTATCCAGTGTCTTCTCGCGTCGTTCGCGCGCCCCAGCATTGGTCGCTAGGCGATGCGCCATGCCGATGTGGCTCTGCGCCTCGCGCGCGGCCCGCAGCGCGGTGGGCAGGTCAACGTCATCACGGCGGGAGATAAGTTCGGCAACATCCTCGACCGAGGGCACCCGAAGCCGCACGGTGCGCACGCGGGAGCGGATGGTGGGGATCAGGTCGGCCTCGCTGGGCGCGCAGAGGATCCACACCGTGCGTGGCGGCGGCTCTTCGAGCGCCTTGAGCAGCACGTTCGACGCGCGCTCCTGCATGCGGTCCGCGTCTTCGATCACCATCACCCGATAGCGGCCGAGGGACGGTGAGAACTGCGAACTGGAGACGATCTTGCGCACGTCCTCCATCTTGATAATGACGCCCTCCGTGCTGAGCACGGCGAGATCCGGATGCGTGCGCGCGGCCACCTGGCGCTCGGTCGCCGCGTCGCCGTCGGGCCCTGCCGGGCTCAGCAGCGCCGTCGCGAAGGCATACGCAAGGTTGGAGCGGCCGGAGCCGGGAGGACCGGTGATGAGCCACGCGTGGGTCATGGCCGACTCGCTGATCGAAGCGTCCACGAGGGACGAGTCTGCAGCTGCTGCCCTGAAAACCGCTATCGCCTCGGCCTGGCCCGTCAATTCATCCCACACGGTCACAGGGGTAAGCATAAAGGTCGCGTCCGACCGTCGGCTGCGCGGGCACCCTCTGCACCCCATCTTCCGGCCCTCCCGTACCGCCGCCCGCTTTCTGTCGCCCCAGCCCGCGGCATCCGCTTCGCCCAAATTGTGGGCAGGCGGCCGGTTTCTCCCAAGCCCAAGTCCCGCCGCTTCGCCCAAATGAAGG
>JBDTAD010000140.1:0-2484 GCA_039924815.1 Lacisediminihabitans sp. | reverse complement strand
AGCAGGTCGTACGGCATCGTGGAGCCGTCTGCAAAGTGCAACTCGTGCGCTGCGACGTCCACGCTGGTGATCACGTGACCCGGGTGCCACTCGATCCCGAGCTCGGTGAACGTCGTCAACAGGACTTCGGATGCCGCCGGCAGCGGTGGCACTGGCGCCGACATCGGCATCACCACGGCGATCTCCGAGGCCTCCCGCAACCCGCGAGTGGTGAGATATTCGTGCACCAGCAGGGCCGTTTCACTCGGTGCGGGTGGGCACTTGAACGGGGTCGCTGCGACCCCGATAACGACCCGACCGCCGGTGAAACTCTCCAGAACATCCCGCACCGCGAAAGCCCCGGCATTGCTGTAATACTCCGTGCCGGTCTCGGTGAGGCCAGGGGTTGCGGCGGTGTCCAGATCGGCCCCAAGCGCGACGACGAGGTAGTCGGCATCAAAGCCACCTGCATCGGTTTCGACATGCTTTGTGGCCGGATCAATCGAGGTGATAGTCGCGCGCACGAAGCGCACTCCCGGCTTGTTGATGAGGCTGTAGGCGTGGCTCACCTCTGCTTGGGTGCGTTTGCCGAACATCACGTCGAGCTTCGAGAACCCGAAGACAAAGTGTTCACTCCGGTCGATCAGAGTGACGTCGATCTCGGTGCCGAAGCGCTCAGAGAGGCTTGCAGTGAGTTCCAAACCGCCGAAGCCGGCGCCGAGTATTACTACGTGTGAGGTCATGTCTCCAGCGTATGACTGTGCGTTGCATCCAGACCGTCGTCCTGTCAGTCCTGACCATTAGCACCGACTAGCGTAAAGCCATGGATGCTCAGACTTACACGGCCGGTAGTGGCTTTTGGCTCACCCTCGCACTGATCAACGCGGGCCTGGCCGAGCAGAAGAATCGATCGCGCTGGACTTGGTTTCTCGTATCGTTGATCCTCGGCCCGATCGCGACTTTCCTCATCGTTGTGTGGCGCAAGGGTGGCAGCTACTGAGGTGGCACTCGCGCCGAGTTTAGGCGCGCACAGCAGCCGCGAGCTGAGCGGCGACAGCATCGAAATCGCCGCGCACAAAGCCCGCAGTGACGCGGATGAAGTTGCCGCCGGTCGTCGCAAGGAACGGTGTTCCCGCCGCAACGCGAATGCCCGCAGCGGCCAGTTGCACCACGGCCGAGCGCTCATCCCTCACGTCGAGCCAGGTATTGACCCCGTCGGCGACGGGCACGGTAACTCCGTGCACCGCGAGGGCATCCGAGAGCCTCCGCTGTCTGGCCCGATAAACGCGCCGAGCATCGCTGACTTCGGAGACCGACGTGGAGTTCGTGAGCAGGTCGAGCAGAATCGTCTGCAGCATCCGCGAGGTCCATCCCGGCCCCAGAATGCGGCGTGAGACGAGCTGATCGATGAGTTCCGTCGGGCCGCCGAGGGCTGCAATCCGCAGGTCTGGTCCGTGCGATTTTGAGAAGCTGCGGATGTGCAGTACCTGGTCGGGCAGCCAAGTGCCGAGACTCACGTCGCGGGTGGCCGAGATTTCTCCCGAGTGGTCGTCTTCGATGATGACGACGTCGCTGGAGGTGCGGCTGCTCCGGATGACGCGAGCCAGTTCCTGCGCCCGTGCACGGCTGAGCGAACGCCCGGTTGGGTTTTGCGCCCGCGGCTGAAGCACGATCACGGAGGGCCTGAGCCGCAGGGCCTCGGCCAGCGCATCTGGCCGCATCCCTTCCTCGTCAAGTGCGACCGGAACCCGAATCGCGCCCACGTGTTCCAGGAGGTCGAAAATGGGAGGGAAGCCCGGGTCTTCGACGATCACTCGGTCGCCGAAGTGCACGACCATGTCGAGAGAGCGGGAGATGGCATCCATCGCTCCGTTGACCACGGTCACGGCCTCGACCTCGTACGGCCACCGGTCGCGCAGCACAGTTTCCAGCTCGGCAATCACCGGCTCATCGAGGTAACTGATCGTGGCCGCGCGCATCGAGACGCGCGAGAGTGCTGGGCCCAGCGCGGGCAGAAGTTGGGGGTCTGGCGTGCCCGTGGAGAGGTCGAGTTTGGTTGCCTCAAGCTGCCCGGCGAGCCCTCGAAAACGCGGTGGAAGCCACCGTCTGGGCGTCGCGCGCACGAAGCTGCCGCTGCGCCCACGGGAGATGATGAGGCCGACTTCGGAGAGTGCCTGCCAGGCGTGACTGACGGTAGCCGGACTAATTTTTAGGTCGGCCGCGAGCTCTCTCACTGTGGGCAGGCGGTCTCCGGGGGCGAGATCGCCGGAGCTAATCATCCGCGCGATGGTGGTCGCAATTCCGTGCGGGGTGGGTTCTTCCACCTCTGGTGCAACAGGCTTCATCGCGTGTCCAAACGATAGGGGATTGAACTGTGTGCGAACACCATCTATGTTTGCGCCAAGGTCGTTAACACGAATACCACAGAAATGTTTACGACGCAAAATAACAAATCGAGGGTACCAATGGAGGTCCACATGACCGTCGTACGAGCCGCAGTCACCC
>JBDTAD010000139.1:0-2430 GCA_039924815.1 Lacisediminihabitans sp. | reverse complement strand
CTACGGTTTCGCCCGCCTCCTCCACAGCGTCTTCGTCAGAATCGATGCCCATGGCCACTCCCCTCACACCGGAATCGTGGTGTCGTCGGCCGAAGAATCAATCAGTGCCGAGTCGCCCAGTTCGCTGGAGTGCAGCCGTGCGCCCGTGGTGTATTCGCCGGCGACCGCTGCGCCGCCGGACACAACATCCAACACGATGACCGTGATGTTGTCATGCCCACCGTTTTTCTTAGCGTGAGAAACAAGAGCCTCCGCGGCGGATTCAGGGCGACCGCTCATGGTCAGGGTTGCGCGGATCGACTCGTCTGCCACCTCGGAGCTGAGGCCATCGGAACAGATCATCAGACGTTCACCATTCATCACGGGCATCAACCAACTATCGGCCGTGCTGTCGGCCGCCCCGATCGCGCGCGTGATCACGTTGCGTTCCGTGAAAGTGGCCAGGTCTTCTCGACGCATCGCACCCTGGTCGATGAGTTCCTGGCCGAGGGAGTGATCAACAGTGAGTTGTTCAAGCTCATTGCCATAGTGGCGATACACCCGCGAGTCTCCAACATTGAGAATCAGCCAGTGCGGGATTCCATCGTGTTCGACCAAGACGACCCCCGAGACGGTACTTCCGGCGCCGCGCTCGGTCTGATCTGCAACAACGGCCACACCGTTATCCGCGGCAATCAACGCCTCGCGTATCTCGTCCAGGGTGGGAAACTGCGGCCCGTGAACATGAGTACGAAACGCCTCGACGACCGCGGCGCTGGCCTTGTCGCCCGCCTCATAGCCACCCATGCCATCCGCAACAAGAAAGACAGGCGATTCCGCCAGGAAAGAGTCTTCATTTGCTTTGCGGCGCAGGCCAACATCGGTCACAGCCGCAGCGACCAGCACCACCTCATCTACCTGCTTCGCCGCGATCACTTCTGCGACGGCTTCTCGAAGCTCACTCGCATACCAACCTTGCCCAAGACAAAACGATCGAGCACCACGGCGGATGCTGTCGGCTCGAGCAACGTCTCTTCGCCATCGTCGAGCACAATGACTCCGTTCGTCGAGTTGAGGTCGGTGATGGTCCACTGGCCATCATCAAGGATGAGCCTCGCGTGCGTCTTCGAGAGGGTGCGCGTGGAATCCTCGATAGCAAGAAGCTGGGCTGCGGAATCATCAGACGACGGCTTGCGCCCGAGCTCAACCCGAGTGGCAGTGAGCGGAAAAACGCGACCATCGTCGAGTTCGAGGCTCCAGGTGACGCGCGGTCGCCGATCGACGACAACGGTCTCGTCGAGATCATCGTCCTCTTCTGGTTCGGGCTCAGCTACGACATCCTGCGGGGTCGACGAAACCGATGGGATCACCGGAAGCTCGGGAATCACCGGCGCAACAGGAGAGACGGTGGCCTCGGGAGCAAAGGAAGCCGGTGCTGGCGGAAGAGTCACGGGAGGAGCAACAAGCGCTGGCACAGCGGATCCGGCGGGCAGCGGCACAATCCGTGGGAAATCCATGATCGGCCGTGCCGACTCCGCTGCAGGAGGTACCTGCTCTTTTGCTGCAGCAGACGGCGGCTGAACAGGCGATGCCCACGGGTTTTCGATGAATCCCGGGGAGCGCACAGGCTCCTGCTCAGAAGCATCCACTGGAGCAGCAACCGGCGACGCCATCATGGCAGAAAGGGGGCCAGACGGTGCCTGCGGAGGAGCAGGAGGAGCTGACTGCGCGGGCGACTGCGGAGCATTCGCGGGAATCGCGTAGCCGGAGGCATCCGTCACGGTAGCTCCGAAGGTCGCCGATGGCGGCGCCAATGGGCCCGCCACGCGATCGGGCCGCGGCGGAGTAATAGACGCCACCCGCCGGGTGAACTCACCGTCGTCTGGCTCCTGGCCCCAGCCTAGAATGCTCGCCCAAATGGGAGGAAAGAGGATGCCAACAACAGTGAGCCCGGCACCCCTCCCGAACTTGCTGTTGATGCGTAGCAGAGCCACCGCCTTGAGGTACAGGCCGTAGAGCTGCACCACCGGTATGAAGTAGTAGATAACCGACCAGGCCGGCACCCCTCCACGCGCGAGAATCTCAGCCTCGTTTAATATCGGCACCCAGCCCTTCCACGACTCACCACCTATTTTTGGAAACAGCTTGGACAACGCGATCGCGTACCAGAGGTAGCACCCGATACTCGCCAGAAGGCTCAATACCACGATGACTATGAGGGCGACCGCGACTCCCTGCAGACCAGACGACGATGTCATTTCGCGCCTTCCTTTCGACGAAACACAGAAACAGCAAGGGCAAACACGGATGATGGGTCAAGCTGGCGCACAAACGAGGCCGGTGAGACCCTCGCCTTGAACCGCTGCCAGCGTGTGCTTCGGAGCCGTAGTGCGGTGTACTCGGCTTCATACAACTCCCACGAGGTCACGCTCGCGTCGCGGCCGGAAGGAT
>JBDTAD010000138.1:0-6422 GCA_039924815.1 Lacisediminihabitans sp. | reverse complement strand
GGAGGCGGCAGTGCGGCCACCTCTGCGAGCGCAGCCAAAGTACCGACAGTCACGATGATGGTAGGAGGCATCGACAAGCAGATCTACCTACCGTACGAGCTTGCACAACGCCTTGGCATGTACAAGAAGTACGGCGTGAACGTAGTGCTCTCGACCGAGTTGGCTGGTGGCGTCGGGGCTGAGGACGCGATGGCATCTGGGCAGGTTGATATGGCCGGAGCGTGGTACGTCCACACGGTCGATTTTCAGGCAAAGGGTAAAGACGTCATTAACTTGGTGCAACTCTCCGGCGCACCAGGCGAGCGCGTGATGTGCGGCGAGAACAGTGGAGTTCACTCTGCAGCCGATTTCAAGGGCAAAACGATGGGCGTTACAGACCTTGGCTCCGGCACCGATGAATTGACGCAGTTTCTTGCCGCGCAGCACGGTGTCGCGCACACCAGCTATCACACGCTTGCAGTAGGGGCTGGGGCCACTGCAATTGCGGCGATCCAGCGTGGCTCTGCCGACTGCGTGATGACCACGCAGCCGACGGTTGGAGCACTCACGAGCCAGAATCTCGCCTATACGGCGGTCGATCTTGCCACGGCTTCCGGTGCTCAAAAAGCACTCGGTGGGGACTGGCCTGCAGCCGGGCTGCTCACTAAGGCGAGTTGGGCGAAGGGTCATGAAGCCGCGGCCCAGAAGGTCGTCGACGCTCTGGTGGCGACCATGCACTGGATCAACACGCACACCGCAGCGGACATCGCTAACAAGCTCCCTGCGGAGTATGTGCAGAATGCCACTATCAGTAAGGCGCAGTACATCGCAGGGCTTACGACCGACAAGGGACAGTTCCTGCCGGATGGCATCATGCCAGCTGGAGGTCCGAAAGTGATTTTCGCTATGGAGAAGGGGAACGGAGTTGACACTTCAAAGGTCAGTATTTCTGGCACCTTCACCAACAAGTACGCTATCGCGGCAAACAAGTTGGAAGGCACCAAAATGACAACCTCACCAGCTGGGGCAGCTGGCTAGTCTGGCCGTATTACACGACTGAGTCGATGGTCGGCCTGCGTGGAATCACACGCAGGCCGACTGTCTTTTGGGGCGTAATAGTGCGTATCTCGGGAGAGTTCCACGTGAATTCTGAAGGCACGCTGGCAGCCACGGATAGGCTGTCCCGATGAATACGCCCTTCATCGTTTCCGAGCCGGTCGCCGAAGCCCTCGCTCATAATCGTCCCGTCGTCGCTCTCGAGTCCACGATTATCTCGCACGGCCTGCCGCGCCCGAGAAACCACGAGGCAGCGCTGGAATTCGAGCAGATCCTGCTCGACGCTGGCGTCATCCCGGCCACAGTCGCGGTGCTCGACGGAGTCCCGCGCATCGGACTGGATGCCGAGGGCGTGCGCCGCATAGCGGAGGAGGAACTAGCGAAGGCCAGCGTTCGGGACCTGCCTATTTTGGCCGCGGCAGGGGCATCCGGTGCCACGACGGTCGCGGCAACCGCTCACCTAGCGGCCCTTGCCGGAGTGCGGGTCTTCGCAACCGGAGGTCTTGGCGGCGTGCACAGAGGCGCCAGCAGCACCTTCGATGAGTCTGCGGACCTCTCGACACTGGCCGTGACCCCGATCACGGTGGTGAGCGCTGGGGTCAAGTCGGTGCTCGACATTGCCGCAACGCTCGAACGCCTCGAAACCCTCAGCGTGCCGGTCGTCGGCTTTCGCACGAAAATCTTCCCCAGCTTCTGGCTGACCGAATCGGCCTATGAACTGGACTGGTCGGTCGACTCCGCCGCGCAGGTGGCAGCGATCATGAAAAGTCAGGATGAGCTCGGGCACGGCCAGGGCATCATCGTCGCCAACCCGATTCCGCGAGAGCAGCAGTGGGATCCGGAGGAGCACGATCGCGTGCTCCTGGAGGCGTTGGCCGCGGCGGATCGGGCCGGGATGCACGGCAAAGCGGTTACGCCGTTCCTGCTCGACTACATCGTTGGTGCTTCCGACGGCCGCAGCCTCGAGGTGAACCTCGACCTCGCTCGCAACAACGTTCGCCGGGCGGCGGAGATCGCCGAGGCTTGGTCTGCGCTGACGAACGGCAGCTAGCGTGGCCGGCGGGCGCATCGTCGTCTTCGGCGACGTTATCGACGACATCGTGGTCGTTCCGACCGGGCCAATACGGGTCAATACCGACACCCCATCGTCGATCCGGCATCGCCCCGGCGGGTCTGCAGCCAATGTCGCGGCCTGGCTGGGTAGCGCGGGCGCAGAGGTGGACTTTGTCGGTCTCGTGGGCGAAGGTGACATTGATCGACACTCCGCCGCGCTGCAGACATTCGGGGTCACGCCGCACCTGACCGCTCTTCCGTCACTCCCTACCGGAGCGATTGTGGTGCTCGTCGACGGCCAAAACCGCAGCATGCTCACCGAACGGGGAGCCAACGCTGAGCTCGGACCGGATGACGTGACGGATGCCTTGCTCGACTCTGCAGCGCTCGTGCATTTCTCTGGCTACAGCGTCTTCGCCAGCCGCGATTTGGAGGACTTTCCCCGCCTTATTGAGCGCGCAGCCGCACGCGGAATCGGTATCTCGGTCGACCCAGGGTCCGCGGGATTCCTCGCCGACTTCGGCGCCCAACGATTTCTTGACGTGATCGCTGGCGCAACATTCCTGCTTCCCAATCTGGACGAGGGGCGAGTGCTGACCGGTCTTCACGATCCGAAGGAAGTTGCCTCTGCATTGAGCGAGCATTTCGATGCGGTCGCGCTCACCCTCGGTGAGACGGGAGTGATGGTTGCGGTCCGAGGCAGCGAGTGCAGATACACTCAGGCGCGCGCGGGAAACATCGTGGACCCGACCGGTGCGGGTGATGCGTTCTCAGCAGGCTTCCTCGCGAGCTGGTTGCATCACCAGGATCCACTCCTGGCGGCCGAGGCTGGTGTTGCGCTTGCCGCGCGTGCGGTATCTCTCTTGGGTGGTAGACCTGCCGCCTGATTTAGCAGGCCCCACGCTGTTCCGCAGGGGAGGAGGTGCTGACAGATGTCGCAACTTCCCGAAAGTGATGCCGCCGCTCGGCGACACCGGTCACTCGTACGATGCTGGCGCTGGCAGAATGCCCGCCTCAGCAAAGAGTGCAGCAGAGCCTTCGGGTGTTCTGAGGCGGTTGCCTCGACTGGTGGCACTCAGCGCGCAAGCCTGACTCGCTCTCAGCGGAGTGAGTCGCGAACATCTAACACTCCGGATCGCTTCCCGCCAACCGAAGCTTGTCGCAGAGAGCGACGAGGGTGCGCATTTCGTCTTGGCTGAGCGCAGTTCCGACCCGCTCGTTGATGGAACGGATGTGCCTGACCGCAGCGCGGCGGAAGAGTTCGAAGCCCTTGTCGGTGAGTTCGACGACGATGCCACGGGCATCATCCACATCTTGCAGCTTGTTCACGAGGCCTCGCGCCGCTAGGCGGTCGACCATTCTGCTCACGCTCGGTTGGGTGAGCAGGATGTCGCGGTTCAAATCGCGGATGCGTAGCCGACGCTCCGGCTGGCGCGACAGGGTAAACAGCACGTCGTACTCGTTGAAGGAGATGTCATCGATGGGAAACTCGGCGCCGAGGTAGCGCATGACAGACACCTGAGAACGAAAGAGTGCCTCCCACGCCGTGACGGCCGTCACTTGCTCGCTCATTGTGCTCCTGTGTACATGCGACCACTCTAGTGAGCGGGGCTCTGGGGGAGTCGAAGGAACTTTGCCGAAGACTGGGCAATCGGCACTTTAAACAGGATTGAGGGCCGGCTTCAGAGGCTAGAAGCCGACCCTCTCCCTTGCACCAAGAGTGTCCTGCAATCACATTCCGTAGAAGCTGCCACAGCAAACAACTTCTGCTCTTGAACTATATAACGAGAAGGTAACGGCGTCTAGTTATCAAACCGTTATTTTTTTGAGAATTTTCTCTGAACGATCTGGTGGGCGCCAATTCCCCGTCTTTATTGGGATGCAGAGGCGTGCGCTCAGCTTTCGAGCCGGTCGACCAGCTCGATCCCGCGGCGCGCCCAGTCAACTTCGCTCCGCGCACGATCGCAGAGACCCTCGTAGGCGAAGCGCTTGTAGGCGACAGTGCGGTCACGCTCCTCAGGCGGGGTGGCCTCGAGTCGGCGCATAAGCATCGAATTCGTGCGCGCGTCGATCCGAACCAGTTCACCTTCCCACTGGTCGAGTTCACCCTGCCACTGAGCGATGTGTGCCTCCAGAAAGGCACGGGCCGCATCGGGAGCCGCCCATTCGAGATAGGCGGCACGCATGTGCGCAGGGTCACGCACTCGCTGGTAATCCATTGGTCCGGACATCCAGTCCAGAAAAGCCCGGTGTCCATCCTCCGTCACGTGGTAGACCCTGCGGGTTCCTCGCTCGCCGCGCAGTTGCTCTTCACCCTCGATGAGCCCTGCTTCCTGCATCTTGCGCAGTTCGGGGTAGATCTGAGAGTCGGGCGCGTGCCACACGTGCCCGACCGATTGAGAGAACTGTTTCGCGAGTTCGTAGCCTGACAGGGGTCCTACGCGAAGTAGTGCGAGCAAGGCGTAACGCAGGCTCACGAAATTTCCCCTCTAAAAATGCTGAAGGTTTGCCCCGTGCAGACGAGCACCGGGGCAAACCCTCTCCAGCGTATAAATCGACTTCTAGGCCTCTTCGTAGCCCGTCCGCCATCCACCGTGATAGCTCGCGCGTGCAACGGTCGAGTACGGCACGGGGCTTACGACAGCGCGAACCTCGGTCTGTTCGTGTGGTTCAACCGAGGCCTTGCTGGTTCCGCCATTGGGCTCGCCCCAGACGACCTTCAACTCGGTGCCTTCAGGAACGTTATGATCCACGACGGCGAGAGACAGGCCGCGCCGTTCGTTCGCGCTGTAGCCAGTGAACATCGAATACCCCACGACGGTGCCGTCACTGTCTACGACGGAGTCGTAGTTGGCCGAGCCGTAGTTCGCGAGCGGCAGGTCGAAGAACTTGTAGTTCGGACCGTCCACGTTGAGGAGTGATGTCCAGACCTTGCCGAGATCCTCAGCGTCCCACGCCAGAGTAACCTTCTTGCGCTGCGAAGCAGGATCGACCTTCTTGAGTGCGTCGCTTCCGATGAAGTCGTGGTCGAACTTGACGAACGATCCGTAGCCAAGCTCCCACGGAGTGAGGTAATAATCCTCGATGTTGTCCGACACGAAGGAGCCGGCGAGAGTTCCTGTTGCCTCGTATCCATCAGCGGGCAGCCATTCGCGGTAGGCGCGCTCTTCTTCACCCGTGTAGATCGCAGGAAGTGGTGAAGGAATCCACCCTGATTCGAGAGTGTTCGAAGGATACGCGCGCGAACCCACCGGAACGAGACCGAACTCCGCACCCAGCTCGACGATGGCGTTCCACATGCGATCGTGGTCGGAGTAAGGACCCCACACCTCGAGGCCAGGGGCGCCGGCCATGCCGTGACGGAGCGTGCGAACGGTCGTGCCGTCGATCGTCATCGTCGACATGGTGAAGAACTTCAGCTGCTCCAGCGGTCCACCGTTCAGTTTCTCAATGACCTGCCAGGCGTTCGGACCCTGGATCTGGAAGCGGTAGTACTGGCGTTCGACGGCGTGACCATACGGGCGGGAGGGCGAACGACGGTCGATGGTGATGTCGAGGTTATTGTACCCGCCGGTCTCGCCATGGAACATGAGCCAGTTTGATACCGGTGCGCGCCCGACGTAGGTGTACTCATCTTCTCCCTCGCGAAAGAGGATGCCGTCACCGATCACGTGGCCAGCGGCGGTGGTTGGTACATACTGCTTGGCCTTATTTACCGGGAAGTTCGCAACCGAGTTGATTGCGGTGTCAGAGATCAGCTTGATGGCATCGGAGCCCTTGAGGAACACGTTGTCCATGTGGTGCGACTGGTCATAGAGCACGGCGGTGTCCCGCCAGGCCTTCTGTTCTTTGATCCAGTTCTGAAAGTCGGCTGGAACGATGGGGTAGATGTACGACCCGATCTGTGAGTTGCGGAGAAGGTCGACGGCGTTGCCGGCCTGATCGATGACCTCCTGCAAATTTTTTGCTGCCATGGTGTGAACCTCTCTATTCGGTAATGGACGCCAGCGGTTCCGG
The DNA here is from genome assembly GCA_039924815.1 of Lacisediminihabitans sp. Taxonomy (GTDB): domain Bacteria; phylum Actinomycetota; class Actinomycetes; order Actinomycetales; family Microbacteriaceae; genus Parafrigoribacterium_A. The sequence goes on along the minus strand of JBDTAD010000138.1, from coordinate 317 downwards.
CATCTGGATGTGTACTTAGAAGACGATGGTTTGGTTGCCGTAGCGGATGACACGGTCCTCGGCGTGCCACTGAACGGCTCGGGAGAGCACGGCGCGTTCGACGTAGGCGCCGCGACTTTGTAGGGCGGCAGCATCCATTGAATGATCCACTCTGGCGACGTCTTGTTCGATAATCGGGCCCTCGTCGAGGTCTTTAGTGACGTAGTGCGAAGTCGCACCGATGAGCTTCACGCCGCGTTCTTTTGCCTTGCGGTAAGGAGCGGCCCCGATGAAAGCGGGAAGGAACGAGTGGTGGATATTGATTACCGGCACGCCGA
>JBDTAD010000137.1:0-3889 GCA_039924815.1 Lacisediminihabitans sp. | reverse complement strand
TGCACCGCGAACGCTCGCACGCCGTGTGGCGCCCCCAGCCGATCGAGCTGGACAGCGAACAGACTGTCAGCCGTTTTCGCCTGACCATAAGCGAGCCACTTGTCGTACCCGCTCAAGAACTGCGGATCATCGAACCGGATGGCGGAAAGCTTGTGCCCGGTTGAGCTGAGCACCACGACGCGGGCTCCCCCCTCGGCAGCAAGTGCGGGCCAGAGCAGGTTTGCCAGCGCAAAATGGCCAAGGTGGTTCGTTGCGAACTGCGACTCCCACCCGTCACCGACCCGTGCTTCCGGTGCCGCCATGATCGCCGCGTTATTGATCAGGATGTCGATACTGCGCCCACTCGCCACACACCTCGCCGCGAACGCCCGCACGCTGGCCAGGTCGGAGAGATCGAGCTCATCGACCTCAACGTCCCCGAGGTCTCTAGCCAGAAGTGCTGCTCGTGCGACTTCGACTCGGCGTGCAGGTACGACCACAGTGGCACCCGCGTTGCGCAGCGCAGCGACTGTCTCGATGCCGAGGCCCGAATAACCACCGGTGACGATGGCGAGCTTGCCGGTCAAGTTGATGTTGGCCACGGCTTCGCGCGCGGTCGTTCGTGCCCCAAAACCGGAGGGGATGGGGCTCTGCGGTGTCTGATCCATGCTCGAAGTGTACGCAGCGTCGTTGAGCGCGAACCCGCATCCGCAGTTGATTTGTGCACAAATCAATTGTGTGCAAAGCTATTTACATGAGAGACGAAAATCAGGCGGATGGGTCGACTCCTCTCGACACGATGGTGTGTTTTGCCTTGTACTCTGCGGCGCGGGCAACGAACCGCCGCTACACCACGATCTTGGCGCCCTGGGGCTTGACCTATCCGCAGTATCTGGTGCTCGTGCTGTTGTGGTCGCGCCCCTCTTTGAGCGTCACAGCGGTCGCTGAGAACCTGATGCTTGATGCGGGGACGACATCCCCGCTGATCCGGCGGCTCGAGACCCGGGGCTTCGTCAAGCGGGAGCGTTCCGTGTCTGACGAACGCAGCGTGATGGTCTCGTTGACCGATGCTGGCCTTGCCCTTCGCGAAGAACTGGCGCACGTACCCTCCTGCATTGCCGAGGCCACACAACTCGACCTCACCGACGGAAAGACCGCACTTTCGATTTTGCACGACGTAACCCGCAACCTCTCCAGCGCACCGGCTTTTGCGCCTGCTCGTGGAGAACACCCTGACGAAAGGCATAACTGATGGACTCCATCTACACCGCAGAAGCGCTCTCAATCGGCGCTGGCCGTAACGGCCATGTGACCACGACATCCGGCCGAGTCGATCTTGACCTGGCGATTCCGGAAGCGATGGGCGGATCCGGCAATGGCGCGAACCCAGAAGAATTGTTCGCCGCGGGCTATGCGGCATGTTTCCACTCTGCCCTGCAGATGGTCGCGCGAACGCAGAAGGTCGCAATTTCGGACACTTCAGTGGGAAGCCAAGTGCATCTCCTACCGAACGGCAGCGGCGGTTTTATCCTCGACGTTAACCTTGAAGTCGTCATTCCTGAAATTCCCCACGCTCAGGCACAGGCACTCGCGGATGCCGCGCACCTCGTGTGCCCGTACTCCAACGCTACTCGCGGCAACATCGACGTCACCGTCACGGTCGTCGAAGACTAAGAGCCAGAACTTCCAGCACAGGGCTGGAGTTACCTATGATTGAGAGAAAAATGCGCGCCGTAATGCATCACCAGTTCGGAGACCCTGCCGAGGTTCTCACCGTTGAAGAGATCCCTGTCACCGAGCCCGGGGCGGGTGAAGTGCGCGTGCGCACCATCCTCTCCCCCATCCATAACCACGACCTGTGGACCATCCGCGGTACCTACGGGTTCACACCCGTACTACCCGCACGCACTGGTACCGAGGCTGTTGGAGTGATTGACGCGATTGGTAGTGACGTTGTCGGGCTTTCAGTGGGCCAACGTGTAGCGACCGGTGGCACATTTGGCGTCTGGGCCGAGTACTTCATCGGCAAGGCGGCGGCCATGATTCCGGTGGACGACACCGTGTCTGACGAGGTTGCCGCGCAGTTGGTAGCAATGCCGTTCAGCGCCATCAGTCTTCTCGAGTTTTTGAGTCTGAAGAAAGGTGACTGGATCGTTCAGAACGCGGCAAACGGTGCCGTTGGGCGACTTGTCGCACAGCTTGCGGTAGCGCGCGGTATCAACGTTGTCGGACTTGTGCGCCGCAGTGCTGGCGTTGGCGAACTTGCAGAGCAGGGAATTGGCAACGTTGTTGCAACCGACACCGAGGACTGGGCGGAGCGGGTTCGCGCTATCGTCGGCGACGCACCGATTGTTGCTGGAGTCGACTCCGTCGGTGGCGACGCGAGCGGTGAGGTGCTCTCGCTTCTTGCAGAGAATGCCACTCTCGTCGTGTTTGGTGCCATGCAGTCGCCCATGATGCAGATCGGCTCGGGAGACATCATCTTCAAACAGATCACAGTGCGTGGCTTCTGGGGTAGCAAGGTGAGCAGCGCCATGCCGGCCGCGCAGCGTGGTGCGCTTTTTGCAGAACTTATCGAGCGCATTGGTGACGGAGTCTTGACCCTCCCCGTGGCAGCAACCTATTCGTTTGAGGATGTCACGAGCGCGGCCCGAGCAAACTTTGAACCCGGTCGCGTTGGCAAGATCATGCTGCGCCCCTGAGCTACCCGAGAATCGTTCAGGGTAAAGCGTGACAATGAGCGCATGGAACAGGATTCAGGGGCAGCAGAGCGCGGGCGGCTCGACGAGGCAAATGCAGGCTCAGTCGACTGGCGCGACTGGGGCCCGTATCTTGCCGAGCGAGCCTGGGGCTCAGTGCGTGAGGACTACAGCGCCGATGGCGATGCCTGGGTGTCGTTTCCGCACGATCACGCGCGCAGCCGCACCTACCGGTGGAACGAAGACGGCATGGCCGGGTTCTCGGACCTCGATCAGAATTGGTGCTTATCTCTCGCGCTCTGGAACGGCGCCGACCCGATTCTGAAGGAACGGATGTTCGGCCTCGCCAGCGAGGAGGGGAACCATGGCGAGGACGTCAAGGAGTACTGGTGGTACACAGACGGCACTCCGACACACTCCTGGAATTCCTGGCGCTACCACTATCCGCAGGGCCGGTTTCCGTACGAAGATCTCGTTGAGACCAACGGCGCTCGGAGCAAGCACGAGCCCGAGTATGAACTCCTCGACACCGGCATCTTCGACGACACCCGGTACTGGGTCATCACGGTCGACTACGCCAAGGATGGGCCCCACGACCTGCTCATGCAGATCACGGTCGAGAACGCTGGGCCTGAGACCGCGGAGCTACGAGTACTACCCACACTCTGGTTTCGCAACACGTGGAGTTGGGGTTACGAGGGAATCGTCGCGCCGACACTCAGCGCCGAAGGCAACCAGATCGTGGGCCGCTCAGCCAAGGCGGGCACACTCCGTCTCGTCGGAGACGGCAGCCCGCAGTTGCTGTTTTGTGACAATGAGACCAACGTTGCACGGCTCTACGACCAGACAGGTGGCCCCGCGTATCCCAAGGACGGCATCAACGATTTCGTGGTGAGCGGATCGGCGAGCATCAACCCCGAGCAGACCGGCACGAAAGCGGCGCTCGATTACACGCTCACGGTGGCGCCGGGAGAGAGGTCGGTCATCCGGGTGCGACTGACCGGTGTCGCGCCGGGCGCACAGCCTGCCGCGGAGCCCATCGAAACGGATCTCGGCACCGACTTCGACCGCGTCATCGCCGTGCGTCGCGAGGAAGCCGACGACTATTGGGCTGCCGTCACTCCTGTTGGCACTGATGCCGAGGAAGCACACGTATTCCGGCAGGCAATGGCCGGGTTGCTCTGGTCGAAGCAGTTCTTCCACTTCGACGT
>JBDTAD010000136.1:0-3939 GCA_039924815.1 Lacisediminihabitans sp. | reverse complement strand
AATCGGGCCTCTCTCACTCGCTGCGAGGTCGATGGAGCGATCGTTACGGTGCGGCTGACTGTGTCGGTTTTGGGCTTTGATGTGCCCTCGACCGCCACCGCCGGACCACCGGGTGCGAGACAAAATTAGGGGTAGACCGTATTTCTGTGTGTAGGGTGTGCCTGTCGGTGCATCATTCCCGACACCCTCCGGTAGCGCGGGACTGTGATCAGCAAACGTATGCTGAACAAAGTTTTGCCATGCCGTAAACCAACGAAAGACATGAGGATTCAGGTGCCAGGCACGAAGAAGCTGGTCATAGTCGAGTCGCCCGCGAAGGCGAAGACGATTGCCCAGTACCTGGGAGATGGCTACGAGGTTCTTGCCTCCGTCGGCCACATCCGCGACCTGATCGAACCCAAAAACCTGCCGCCCGAGCTCAAAAAGGGCTCTCTCGGCAAGTTCTCGGTTGACGTTGAGAATGGCTTCGAGCCCTACTACGTGGTCTCCGACCAGAAGAAGAAAACGGTCGCGGAACTGAAGCGGGCGCTCAAGGGCGCCGACGAGCTCTACCTCGCAACTGATGAGGACCGCGAAGGGGAAGCCATCGCCTGGCACCTCCTGCAGGAGCTCAAACCCAAGGTTCCCGTGAAGCGCATGGTCTTCCACGAGATCACCAAAGAGGCCATCCAGCGAGCGAAGGACACTCCGCGTGACCTCGACACGGCGCTGGTGGATGCGCAGGAGACCCGTCGTATTCTCGACCGTTTGTACGGCTACGAGATCTCCCCCGTGCTGTGGCGCAAGGTCGGCCCGGGACTCTCCGCCGGCCGGGTGCAGTCCGCGGCGACCCGACTTGTCGTTGACCGTGAGCGTGAGCGGCTGGCCTTCACCGCTGCCAGCTACTGGGATTTGTCTGCGCTGCTTGCGACATCCGATTCTGTGAAGTTCGATGCGAGGCTTGCCCGCATCGACGGCGTTCGCGTAGCAACCGGGCGCGACTTCGACGACCATGGCGAGCTGAAGTCTGCCGGGTCTGGCAAGGCGGATGCGGTGGCCCTCGACGAGCAGGCCGCGAACGCCCTGAGCGAAGCACTTCGTGACCCCGCCGTGTCGATCACCGTCGCCTCTGTGGAGTCGAAGCCGTACACGCGCCGCCCCGCAGCGCCCTTCAGCACCTCGACGCTGCAGCAGGAAGCTGCGCGCAAGCTGCGCTTCTCCGCCCGCCAGACCATGAGCGTTGCGCAGGGGCTGTACGAAAACGGCTACATCACGTATATGCGTACCGACTCGCTGAACCTTTCGCAGCAGGCGATCACCGCCGCGCGTTCGCAGGCGAGCTCGCTCTACGGCGCGGAGACCGTGCCAGAGAAGCCGCGCATGTACACGAGCAAGAGCAAGAACGCGCAAGAGGCACACGAGGCGATCCGGCCCGCCGGTGACGTGTTCCGCACGCCTTCGCAACTCGAAGGCGTGTTGAGGGGCAACGACTGGAAGCTCTACGACCTGATCTGGAAGCGCACCATCGCCTCGCAGATGGCGGACGCGAAAGGCTCCACGGCATCCGTCACGATCGCTGCCGGGCCACTCGCCGATGGTCGCAAGGCCGAGTTTGCCGCCAGCGGAACGGTCATTACCTTCCGCGGCTTCATGCAGGCCTATGAAGAGAGCCAGGATGAGGAGCGCAACGGAGCGGCCGAGCCGAGTGAGGCGAAGCTTCCGCCGCTCGAACAGGGGCAGGTCCTCACCGTCGCCGAGATCGAGGCCAAGGGCCACGAGACCAGCGCGCCGCCCCGCTACACCGAGGCCAGCCTGGTCAAGAAGCTTGAGGAGCTCGGCATCGGGCGACCCTCCACCTACGCGGCGATCATCTCGACCATCGTCGACCGTGGCTACGTCACCCCTCGCGGCCAGGCACTCGTGCCGAACTGGATCGCCTTCTCTGTGGTGCGCCTGCTTGAGGAGTACTTCGGCGACCTGGTGCAGTATGACTTCACCGCGGAGATGGAGAACGACCTCGACCGCATCGCCGGCGGTGAGCAGAACCGAGTCGAATGGCTCACCGGCTTCTACTTCGGCTACGAGGGCCACCGCGGCCTCCGAACCGTCATCGACAACCTTGGCGAGATCGACGCACGCGAGATCAACTCAATCAAGCTCACCGACGACATCACACTGCGTATCGGCAAATATGGCCCGTACCTCGAGGTGGCGGATGCGTCTCCCGTAGAAGGCTCGACGCCTCGTCGCGTTAACCTGCCGCAGGATCTTGCTCCCGACGAGTTGACCGCCACCAAGGCGCAGGAACTCGTCGACGCCCCCGTGGTCGTCGACCGGATCATCGGCGTCAACCCCGAGAACGGCAAGAACGTGGTTGCCAAGGATGGTCGCTTCGGTCCCTACGTGACAGAGGTTGACCCCGAGCCCACCACGCCACCTGAGCCTGTCGAAGGGAGCGCTTCGGCCAGCTCAGCGACCGCCAACTCAGCGACCGCCGCCTCAGCGACCGAAATCGTCGACCCCGCAACGGGCGAGGTCACGGAAGCACCGAAGGCCAAAGCCAAGAAGAAGCCGGCGAAGAAGGCTGTCGTCAAGCAGCGCACCGCATCCGTCTTCAAGTCGATGGATCTCGCCACGGTTGACCTCGACACCGCGCTGCGGTTGCTGGGCCTGCCGCGCGTCGTCGGTCAGGATCCGGAGACGTCGGAAGACATCACGGCGCAGAACGGCAAGTTCGGGCCGTACCTGAAGAAGGGTGCCGACACTCGTTCGCTCACCGAAGAAGACCAGATCTTCGACATCGATCTGCCCGGTGCGCTCGAGCTGTTCGCGCAGCCCAAGTACGGCGCCCGTCGCGCCTCGAGCGCCCTCAAGGAGTTCGAAGCCGACCCGGAGAGCGGTAAGCCGATTCGGATCAAAGACGGCCGTTTTGGCGCGTACGTGACGGACGGCGTGACCAACGCCACCATCCCGCGCGGCGAGACGGTGGAAGAGGTCGACTTCGATCGCGCCGTGCAACTGCTCGCGGACAAGCGTGCCAAGGGCCCAGCGAAGCCAAAGGCTGCGGCTAAGAAAAAGCCTGCTGCGAAGAAGAAGCCAGCAGCGAAGAAGCCAGCAGCGGCGAAAGCTGGAACGGCGAAGGCTGCACCCACGAAGCCCACGGCCTAGCATGAGTGCGGCACATCCGGGACTATTCATCACCCTTGAGGGTGGCGACGGCTCGGGCAAATCGACCCAGGCCGAATTGCTCGCGTCTTGGTTGACGGATGCTGGACACACCGTCGTGCGCACCCGCGAGCCGGGCGGCACCGACCTTGGTGTGGAGCTGCGCGAAATCGTCCTGCACCGCCGGGGTGACATCACCCCCCGCGCCGAGGCGCTGCTGTACGCGGCGGACCGCGCTCACCACATCGCCACCAAGGTGCGGCCAGCCCTTGATCGCGGCGAGGTTGTCATCCAGGATCGCTACCTCGATTCATCCGTCGCCTATCAGGGCGCAGGGCGGGTGCTCGATGGTGACGAAGTGCGCCGGCTCTCGTTGTGGGCGGCCGAGGGGCTGCTGCCAGACCTCACAATCCTGCTCGATCTCGACGAGAGCATTGGCCGCGCCAGGCTCGACAAGGCGCGTACGAAGTACGATCGGCTCGAAGCGGAGAAAATTGAGTTTCATGCGAGGGTGCGGGCAAGCTACCTCGAACTTGCCGCCGCGGAGCCCGAGCGTTTTCTGGTGCTGAACGCCACAGACTCGGTCGATTCGATCGCCGTGGCCGTGCGGTCTCGCGTGCAACTGCTCCTCGCTCGCTGAGCGTCGGCCGCGGCTGCAGGCCCCCGTTGCCCCGCGGCTGGCACCGCTGCTGGAGCGATCGCGGCACGGTGCGCGGAGGTGCCGCCACAGCATTTCATCCGCCTCTGCTCACCCCCCAAGCGCCCAAATGAAGGAGTCGCGGCAGCAGTTCCCCG
>JBDTAD010000135.1:0-4226 GCA_039924815.1 Lacisediminihabitans sp. | reverse complement strand
CCGCCCCGCGAATCACTCCAACCCCGCAGACGTCACTCTGCCGGACGGACAGAAATTCACCATCGACCACGGAATAGTCGGCCTAGCGGCGCTTACTTCCTGTACGAATACCTCCAACCCGTCGGTCATGCTTGCTGCTGGTTTGCTCGCCCGTAACGCGAGTCAACGGGGTCTGAGGTCTAAGCCTTGGGTCAAAACCACACTGGCTCCTGGATCGAAGGTCGTCACCGATTATTACGCCAAGGTGGGACTGAACAAGTATCTCGAAGACCTGGGTTTCTACCTCGTCGGATACGGATGCACCACGTGCATCGGTAACTCAGGAGGCCTCCTGTCAGAGGAAGTTTCTCAGGCCGTGCACGAGAACGACCTCGCGATTACCGCTGTGCTGTCTGGTAACCGCAACTTTGAGGGTCGCATCAATCCTGACGTCAAGATGAACTACCTTGCTAGTCCGCCGTTGGTCGTCGCGTATGCGTTGGCCGGCTCGATGGACTTCGATTTCGACACGGACTCGCTGGGCATAGGCAACGACGGCAAGGACGTCTACCTGAGGGACATCTGGCCGGACTCCACCGAGGTTCAGAAGGTCGTTGATGAGGCTATCGATACCGAGATGTTCAACAACCAGTACTCTTCCGTGTTTGACGGTGACGAGCACTGGCGTGCGTTGGAGACGCCGACCGGTTCGATCTACGAGTGGAATGAGAAGTCCACTTATATCCGGAAGCCCCCGTTCTTCGATGGCATGACGATGGAACTCGATCCGGTTCAGAACATCACCCGTGCTCGCGTGCTCGCCACGCTGGGTGACTCCGTGACGACCGATCACATTAGCCCCGCTGGCAATATCAAGGCGAACAGCCCTGCTGGCCAGTACCTTGAGGCGCACGGTATCGATCGCAAGCATTTCAATTCTTACGGCTCGCGCCGGGGCAACCACGAGGTCATGATTCGTGGGACTTTCGCCAACATCCGCCTGCGCAACCAATTGCTGGCAACCGCGAACGACGGTGCGGGAGTCGAAGGTGGATACACTCGCGACTTCACTCAGGCGGGTGGGCCACAGGCGTTTATCTATGACGCGTCTCAGAACTACCAGGCCGCGGGTACACCGCTCGTCGTACTGGCTGGCAAGGAGTACGGCTCTGGCTCGTCGCGCGACTGGGCGGCAAAGGGCACTGCGCTGCTCGGCGTCCACGCGGTCATCGCGGCGGGCTACGAGCGGATCCACCGCTCCAACCTGATCGGCATGGGTGTCGCACCGCTGCAGTTCCTCGACGGTCAGAGCGCAGAAACTCTCGGACTCGATGGTACAGAGTTCATTACCATCACCGGCCTCGACGAACTCAACGAGGGCCGCACCCCGGCTACCGTGCACGTCGTTGCGGAGCCGAGCGAGGACTCGATGGCCGGAAGGGCACCGATTGAATTCGACGCCGCCGTGCGAATCGACACTCCCGGTGAAGCTGACTACTACCGCAACGGCGGAATCCTGCAATACGTTCTGAGGTCGCTCGTCTGATCCTGAACGCGGGTTCGGCGACGCGCGTTGCGGTGCCGCGCACTCGTTGGAGCAATCCAGCGAATGCGCGGCACAGTCATTTACGCTGAGAGGCATGACGTTGCTCGAATCGATTCATGGACCTCGCGATCTCGACTCGCTCTCGCGGGAGCAGCTTGTCGAGCTCGCTGCCGAGATTCGACACTTTCTGATCGCGCAGGTCTCACAAACTGGCGGGCATCTCGGTCCGAATCTGGGCGTCGTGGAACTCACGATCGCGCTGCATCGGGTATTCGAATCGCCGAAGGATCCGATCGTCTTCGACACGGGGCACCAGAGTTACGTTCACAAGATCCTGACCGGACGCCAGGACTTCAGCGGACTGCGGCAAAAGGGCGGGATTGCTGGCTATCCGCAGCGCGCGGAGTCTATCCACGACGTGGTCGAGAACTCTCACGCGTCGACCTCGCTGAGCTGGGCGGACGGAATTTCTCGTGCTTTCGCAATGACAGCGCAAAATAGCCGCTGCGTGGTTGCCGTAGTGGGTGACGGAGCGTTGACCGGTGGCATGACCTGGGAAGCGCTAAACAACATCAGCGATGACAACAATCGAAACTTGGTCATCGTTGTCAACGATAACGGCCGATCGTATGCCCCGACCATCGGCGGAATGGCCCATTTCCTGAACAATGTACGCACGCGGCGCGGCTACCGAGAACTTCATCGCACGAGCGAGAAGTTCTTCGATCGCCTGGGCACACCGGGTCGGGCACTCTATCGTGGCGCGCGCGGTGGACTGCATGGCTTCCTCAGTCGCTTCTTCAATAACGAAGCCTTGTACTCGAATCTCGACATCAAATACATCGGGCCTGTTGACGGTCATGACATCGGCGCGATCGAGCAAGCGTTAAGGCAGGCGAAGAACTACGGTGCACCCGCCATTGTGCACGTCATCACCCAGAAGGGTAAGGGCTACGAGCCTGCTCTGCACGACGTCGCGGATCGGTTCCACGCGGTGGGGCAGATTGACCCGGAGACGGGGGAGTCGATCGAGGTGTCCGATCGACCATCCTGGACTTCGGTCTTCGCTGATGAAATAGTCAGCCTGGCTGATCGCGACCCCACCATTGTCGGAATCACTGCCGCCATGCTCCGGCCAGTTGGGCTTTACAAGCTCGCTGTGAAATATCCCGATCGTGTGTTCGACGTAGGAATCGCAGAGCAGCACGCGGTGACGTCAGCTGCCGGGCTCGCATTCGGTGGATTGCACCCCGTTGTTGCGCTCTATGCGACGTTCATCAATAGGGCGTTCGACCAGGTGCTTATGGATGTCGCTCTGCACCGAGCAGGCGTCACTTTTGTTCTCGATCGGGCCGGAGTGACCGGACCGGACGGTCCAAGTCATCACGGTATGTGGGATCTAGCCATCCTGCAGGTGATTCCGCACATCCGACTCAGTGCGCCGCGTGATGCGCCGCGACTTCGCGAGTTGCTCGGCGAGGCCGTTGCAGTGCAGGATGCTCCGACAGTTGTTCGATTCGCCAAGGGCAGCGTGGGCAACGAGCTCGATGCCGTCCGTCGCACCCTGGATGGCGTCGACATACTGCGAGAGGCACCGCACAAGGACGTCTTGATTGTGACCGTCGGCCCGATGGCAGAGATGGGACTGCAGGTGGCCGATCGACTCGCAGACCAGGGTATCGGTGCGACCGTGGCAGACCCGCGCTGGGTGGTTCCCGTGCCGGAAGGTATTGTTCAGCTAGCCGCAGAACATCGGCTCGTAGCTGTTATTGAAGACGGAGTGCGGGTCGGTGGGATAGGCACAAGAATTCGCCAAGACCTCCGCGCCGCCGGTGTAGACACGGCGCTGACAGAGATCGGCTTGCCCGATGAGTTCCTCGATCACGCCAGTAGGGCCCAGATATTCGAGCGCACCGGGCTTACGCCTCAGCGCATCGCGCGAGATCTGGTTGCCCAGGTAGTTGGTACCAAGATTCCTACGGCGAGGCCGTTGGCAGAAGAACCCGCTGAGACTACTGAGCAGAGGCTCCTGTAACCTCAGCGGGTGAACTTCCGGCGTCGCGCTACTCCGTACCGCGGATGGGCGGGTGGTGGAACGTATCTCCAAAGACGCGCTCCGACGCTCCGACACGGTCGAGATAGGGTGTGACACCGCCCATCTGGAAGGGGTAACCCGCGCCGAGAATGAGGCACAGATCGATGTCTTCTGGTGCTGCGACAACGGGTGTCTCAAGCATCCTGTGCACTTCGTCCGCAAGCCCGTCCTCGATACGTCGAAGGAGTTGTTCGCCTGTCATGGGCGAAGTCCCACCCGCGACGATTTCGACCGCCTTCTTGTCGTATCCCTTGATTTTCCCCTTCGCGTCACGATCGAAGATCTTGCCGTGCTCGGCGAGCTTGTGCAGGTTCTGGCTGTCAAAGAACCGTTCAGGGAACGCTGCGTGATGTGTGTCGAGCACGTGTGCGCCGACCTTCAACCCGACGAGCTCGAGCAATTCAAACGGTGTCATGGGTAGGCCAAAGGGCTTGATCGATGCATCAACGACCTCGAACGGCGTACCGGTATCCACGGCGTGCATCGCTTCGCCAAGAAGCTTGGCGAGGATACGGTTGACCACGAAACCGGGTGTGTCCGCAGTGATTACCGCATTTTTGTATAGCTTCGCGGCCGTCACCATTGCTGTGCTGAGGGTCGCTTCAT
>JBDTAD010000134.1:0-1950 GCA_039924815.1 Lacisediminihabitans sp. | reverse complement strand
ATCCATCCGCGACCCTTCTTCGCTGGAGCCCGGTGAGCGCCGACACGAAGCAGATCTTCGGGCGTGGAATCAAAACGGTCTTTGGGAAAGTTCGCCATAGTTCTCTCGGTCGCTCAGTTCTTATCGGTCGCGTCGGGATGCCGCAGGAAAAGGTTCAGGGGGTTTGGCCAGTGCGGGGCGTCACATCGCCGATGACGCGAGCGGATCGCGCAGAGATACGTGCGTCCCGCAGCCGCCTCAAACGTTTCACCAGCATGGGGTCACTCACTAGCGCCGCCGGGGAATCGAGCACGGCATTCAGCATTTGATAGTACCGGGCAACTGAAAGGCCAAACTCGGCCCGAATGGCCTCTTCTTTCGCGCCAGCGTGTCTCCACCACTGTCGCTCGAAGGCAAGGATGCGCTGCTCCCGCTCAGCCAGTGGTGACAAAGGCTGTGCTGGAACGGAGCCAGCCGATTCTGCGTTCGCTGCCACCCCGCTCCTTCCGCTGCTTCTGCGACTTCATCTGACGATAGGTCACGCACATCCTAGGCCCGACATTCTGGAGAAATCCCGCATGACCGTGGCCGGTCGCGCAACTCACAGCGGCGGCACGAACCAGTTCAGACTCTGCCCGTGCGGTCCAGTGAAGGCCAGCGGATGCTCGTCCAGTGCGAGCACGAAGCGCCCCTCGCCGGGCGGTAGGGCTTCGCGAACGCGCGGCAGCACGTCCACTCCCTCGAGTGACAGCCAGTGCGCGCCGAGCTCGCGCACCGCGGCGATGAACCGCTGGCGCTCGAGGTACGGCAGGTACACGAGCACGCCGCTCGTGATGACGACGAGGGTTGCGCCGGCCGGAGCCTGCGCTGCGAGGCCGGCCAGGGCATCCGTCGCCTGTCCCTGCACGAGCAACGGCGGGTCCGCTCTGGCGCTGTCGATCGCCGCGCGAATTCGCTCGCGCCTGTCGTTTTCCTCCGGCCAAGCGAGCGTTTCGAGCCAGCGCCGGTCGTCCGAGCGCGCGACGTCCAGCGGCGCTAGGTCAATGCCCGCACGCCACACGATCTCCGGCAGCGCCCGAGGAATCGGAACCTGGCCGTTCGTGAGGCAGCGCAAGAGCACGGCGCTCGGCCCATCCATCGGGTCGATGCGCACGGTGTCGTCGTAGAGATAGCTGTAGCGGTCGGGGTAGAGGCAGAGGCCGCCACTCACGCCCACTTCGAGCAGGGCGAGCGGACCAGGCAGCGTCGCGAGGGCGGGCATCAGGGAAGCGCAGCGGCCAGGTTCGTTGGTCTGGTTCAGCCGGGTCGCAGCCTCCGGCCGCACTCTCCGCCAGTTGTCGAACATCCACTGACGAAACTCGGCAAAGCCCAGCTCTGGCGCCCCGAGCATCCGCACACTGGCGAAGACGAGGCTCGGCTGCCGGGTGGTCTCGGGCAGCTCATCGATGAGCGCGATCAGTGCCGGGTCTTCCGCAATCCCGGAAGCCCATTCCGTATAGATCGCGGACCTGTCGCGTGCCTCCACCTCGGCAAAATCCCGATACCACTCCGCCGTGTCTCTCACGGTTGCAGTACTTTCGCATCACGGCTCATACTGCAGACTTGCTGGGCGCACGGTAATAGTTCGACTCGTAATCGGGGCTGAGCGGAACAATCCGGCATGGTCGCGAGTTTAATGGCTTGTACGACGTATTCCTGAGAGGAAGAACCGATGACCAGCACGCCTGGCACCCAGAAGACCCCTACCACCGAAAAGACCAATGACCAGTGGAAGGCCGAGCTCGCGCCTGAGCAGTACGCGGTCTTGCGCGAGGCCGCGACCGAACGCCCCTGGTCTGGAGCACTGCTCGACGAGAACCGGCAGGGTGTGTACACCTGTGCCGGCTGCGGCGCCGAGCTGTTCCAGAGCGGAACGAAGTTCGATGCCGGATGCGGTTGGCCGAGCTTCTACGAGTCGATCAACCCCGACGC
>JBDTAD010000133.1:0-5699 GCA_039924815.1 Lacisediminihabitans sp. | reverse complement strand
TGGTCTGATTCCGCTCGCGCAATCACGGCCAACGAGTGACCCTCCTCTCCTGTGACAATGGCGATGAGGCTTTCGTTTGCAGCTCCCACAACTCCGCCTATACCCTGCGAATTTCGCGGGACCGCTTAGACTCCGTGACCCCAGAAAGCGGGCGCGATGTCGCAGATCGACGGGCGTAGGGTGGTTTCGAATTGATTAATGAACGAATATCGGAATCACAGGGGACGCAGATGGCCGGTGAGACTGTGACGGAGTACGCAGCTGAGGCGATGAGCTCTCGGCGTTGGCAGGAGGCTGCCCTTGTAGGCGTGCGGCCATTGATCCCCGGGGTCCACGAGGTCATCCTCAACGTCCCGTCGTGGCCCGGCCATATCGCTGGGCAGCATGTTGACGTCCGCACCTTCCGTGCCGGAACATGGAGCCGGGCACGCAGCTTTTCGATCGCTAACGCGCCCGCAGCCGGCCCCGAGCGAGCGACTCGAATTCGTCTTGCCGTGCAGGCAGTCGCGGACGGCGACCAGTCTTATCCCTTCACCGATCCTGTCGAGGATTATACGGTGCAGGTCGACGGGCCGAGGGGCAAGCGGATGACCTGGCGTCCCGAAGAAGCCGGTCATCACCCACTGTTGTTGATCGGCGGCGGCACCGGAATCGTGCCGCTGATGGCGATTGCCGAGGCGTGGGTTACTGCCGAGGCATCGTCCGAACTCAAGGTTTTGTACTCCGTGCGCTCGATGGAATCGCAATTGTTTGCGGTCGAACTCGCGCGGTTATCCGAGCATCCGCGTGCCGAGGTAGCCACGATCGTAACGAGGGCTGGCCCGAGACCGTTGCGATCCCGCAGGGATTCCGGCCGACTGAGCGCCTTGGATCTCGAACTGTTCGGGTGGTCGCCTGGCGTTGAGCCGGAATGCTACGTGTGCGGTCCTGTGCCGTTCGTAGAGTCGGTGACCAGGATGCTGGTGCAGACAAAACATTCGGCGGCTCGTATTCGAACCGAGTGGCTGGTACCGATGGAGGACAGCTCATGAGGGTCGGTATCGATGCTCAGCCGGTGGCGGAGGTTCATCAGGCGCTCGTCGACCATGGCGATCGCTACCGACGGCGGCTGTTCACTGAGCATGAGGTTGACGCTTGCGGCGGGTGGGCCGCCGATCCGACCCACGCTGCAGAGGGGCTTGCCGCACGATTCGCCGCAAAGGAGGCGACACTCAAGGCGCTGCGGGTCACCGATCGGATCCCGGGCTGGACCGAGATCGAGGTTGTGCGTGCATCCGGGGGCTGGGTCACCCTGACGCTCACCGGGGTTGCGCGTGCGCTTGCTGACGAAGCCGAGCTGACCGCGTTCGAAATATCGCTGACGCACACCGCCGCCATCGCCATCGCCATCGTCGTCGCCTCGTGACGGTCCCATCACGAGTTCGAGTCCCCCAAAGTAGGGGGACTGGTCGCCTCGGACACGACTGGCGGAACCGATATGATGAGCGAACACCCAGAGCCTCGACCTTGCCGTCGAGTGAAATGTGAGAATCATGGAAGACACAATCCGGAAAGTCCTCGCCGCATACGCCAAACTTCCTGTGGATGTTGCGACGCTGGGGAACCAGACAGATTTGTACACAATTGGCCTCACGTCCCACGCCAGTGTCAATGTGATGCTCGGGCTTGAGGACGCGTTCGACATCGAGTTCCCGGACTCGCTGTTACGTAAAGACACGTTCCAATCGATCGCAGCGATCGCCGACGCCCTTGGTGGGCTCGTAGACACGGCGAACGTCTGAGAGGGCGAGTCTTATGAGCGATGCTGACGAAATTAGGCGCACTGAGTTGCGCGGGATTGCACGTCAAATTGGTGAAGAGGTCGCGGGCCCGAGTGCGGCCGACGTCGATGCAGCTGGTCGGTTTCCGGCCGAGACAATCGGTGCCGTGCGCGAGGCAGGCCTGCTCAGAGCCTTGATCCCCGTCGAAGAAGGCGGGCTCGGAGCGTCCATCGATGAAATCGCTGATGTCGTCACCGAGCTGGGCCGCTGGTGTGCGTCGTCTGGAATGATCCTTGCGATGCATTCGATTCAGGTTGCTTGCTTGGTTCGGCACGGCGATACGTCCGCTTTGGCAGCGTTTCGGCGGCGCGTCGCTGATGAGGGGCTGCTTCTCGCCTCCGCCACGACCGAGGTCGGTATCGGCGGCGACGTGCGCAGCAGCACCTGCGCCGTCGAGCTCGATGGAGACGCTTTTCACCTGCGTAAGCAGGCGCCGGTCATTTCATACGGTGAGCACGCCGATGCGATCCTCGCCACGGCTCGGCGTACCCCGGAGAGTGCACCAAGCGACCAGGTTCTTGTGGTCTGCGAAAAAAGCGCGTACGCGTTGGAGCAGACCACTGTCTGGGATGCTCTGGGATTCCGCGGGACGTGCAGCTCGGGCTTCGTGCTTGACGCAACGGGCAATTTCGATAGTGTGTTCGCGACCCCGTATGGTGACGTCTCAAGCCAGACAATGCTGCCGGTGTCCCACATCCTCTGGTCTTCGCTATGGCTCGGCATGGCATCAGAAGCTGATGCGCGGGCGCGCCGCTTCGTGCAGAATGCAGCCCGTAAGACACCGGGTGTGATCCCACCGAGTGCCATGCGGTTGGCCGAGCTGGCAATAAGCATGCAAGAGTTGCACGACCTCGTGCACGGCGCACGTGCACGGTTCCGTGCTGCGGATGGTGATCCGGACCTCGGTGCGTCGATCGGTTACGCGACGTCGATGAATTCCTTAAAAGTGGCCGCGTCTTCTCTGGTGATCGAAGTGGTCCAGAAGGCGCTTTTGATCTGTGGAATGGCTGGCTATGCAAATGCATCGCCGTTCACCCTCGGGCGGCTGCTGCGCGACGCGTATGGCGCGCAACTCATGGTCAACAACGATCGGATCAACGCGAACAACGCCCAACTACTCCTCGTGCAAAGGGAACGCTGATGGCCGCCACCACTGACGAGACCGTTGCTGCAGAGCGCGCTGAGTTCCGTAGCGAGATCCTCGCGGCCGGACTTCTCGTCGCGACCAGCGTCGATGGCCTGTATCAGCGATCGGGAACATTCGAGGCGATTGCTCGCTCGGTCGAGGCTCTCGCATCCCGGGCTGCCGACGGGAAAGGCGGCCCGCAGTATTTCTTTTCACCGATCATGCCGCGCGATGTCTTCGAGCGCACCGATTACTTGCGTTCTTTCCCCGACATGATCGGCGCGATCGAGGTGTTCCGTGGCGGCGACGCCGAGCATGCCCGGCTCTTGAATTCCGCGGATGAGGGCGAGGACTGGACTGCTTTTCTGACGCCGGCCGAGGTCGCGCTCTGCTCGGCCGCGTGCCATCCGCTCTATCCGAACCTCACGGGAACGCTACCGGCCGGCGGTGTCCACTACGAGGTGCAGGGATACTGTTTCCGTCACGAGCCGAGCATCGACCCAACCCGAATGCAGAGCTTTCGCCAACACGAGTTCGTCTATATCGGCGAACCGGACAACGCCGTTGCGCACCGCGATTACTGGCTCGAACGTGGACTCGAGATCCTGACCGGGCTCGGATTGGACGTTCGTTCCGAAGAGGCGAATGACCCATTCTTCGGACGTGCCGGTCGGATGCTTGCCGCGAACCAGCGGGAAACCGCGCTCAAGTTCGAGATCACCTGCGCGGTCAGCTCTGAGGTTTCGCGCACCGCGATTGCCTCGGCAAACTGTCACGAATCACATTTCGGTGACTCGTTCGACATTTTCACCTCGGAAGGCGAACGTGCGCACTCAGCGTGCATCGGATTCGGGCTAGAGCGCATTACTCTTGCACTGATCAAGCGGCATGGGGTGGACCCTGCGCAGTGGTCACCGGCCGTCAGGAGCAAGCTGTGGCCGTAACGAGTCTTCTCCCACTGGACCCGGCAACTTACGAACCCCACGCGCTGCACCGCACGGATCGGATCTGGGGTGAGACCAACTGTTACGTCGATATCTGGATTGAGGTCTTGCACGCACTTGACTTGGAACCGCTGGCCGCGTCATCGTTCGCGCTCGCGACTGATTTCGAGGGCGATCAGTGGACGTTCTTCAAGTTCCCACCAGAGGATTTGCGCGATCTTTACGGCATCCGCGTCTTCGAGATGAACCCGTGGCAGCCGGTGGTCGACCACGTCACCGAGCACCTCGAGTCCGGACGACTCATCACCATTGAGGTTGATTCGTGGTACTTGCCGGATACCGCAGGGGTGTCATACCGTATCGAGCATACGAAAACTACGATCATCCCGAACGCCATCGACCACGACCAGAAGCGACTCGGTTACTTCCACGGGCCCTCGTACTTCGAACTCGAGGGAGAAGACTTCGACGGTGTTTTCCGGATTGGTAACACCGCGCAAGTAGACGCGTTGCCGCCGTACGTCGAAACGGTTCGACTCGATCGGTTGCAAAGACTGGGCACCGAGGCGCTCCTGACCACCTCGCGCACGCAGCTCGCCGAACAAGTTGCGCGCATGCCTCGGGATAATCCCATGCTTCGCTTTCGCGCGCGCGTTGACGCGGATCTCGAATGGTTGCGCTCAGCAGGAATAGACGGTTTCCACCGCTGGGCGTTCGGCACGTTCCGGCAATGCGGAGCGAGTGCGGAAGTCGGCGCCTCCTATCTGGAGTGGCTCGCGCACGCCGACCAGGATGAGGACCTCATGGCGGCGGCTTCCTCGCTGACCGCCATCGCTCGCAACTGCAAATCGCTCGAATTCGCGGTGGCGCGGCTAGCGCGTGGGCGCACAGTGGAGATTGGTCCAACATTCGACGAAATGGTCGACAACTGGGCGACCGTAAGCCGCACACTGGTCGATCGATATGGTGGTTGAGCGGGCAGAACTTCTGGCCAGCGCGGGTTGGCAGTGCGCTGCAACCGTGTCCGGCGTGGCGAGCGTCCCGGGCGACCTTGATGGCGTCGACTGGTTCGACGCCGAGGTGCCTGGCACTGTGGCATCCGCCCTGGCTGCCCACCAGGTGGACTGGACCAGTGCTGACATCGACGGCCACGACTGGTGGTATCGCACGTCTTTTGCTGCCGTGTGCGAATCCGCTGCCGATCTGGAATGGGACGGACTCGCCGCCTTCACCGAGATCTGGCTGAACGGTCGGCGAGTGGCCGAGACGTCGACCATGTTCGTGACCGGTCGCGTGCCCATCACGAGCCTCGCCGAGCACAATGAGCTCGTGGTGCGATTCCGCAGCGTGCGAACCGAACTCGCCGGGCGGCGCCCGCGCCCGAGGTGGCGGGTTGCGAGGCTGGTCTATCCAAACCTCCGTTGGGAACGCGTCTCGTTATGGGGGAGGCTGAACGGTGCCGTCCCAGTGCCGCCTGTGGTGGGACCGTGGCGCGAACTGCGGATGGTGCAAGACACGACTGCGCGCATCGTACGTCGCCGCCTCACCGCGACTCCCACCGTCTCCGGTGGCGGAATCGTCGGACTTGAGGCGGAAGTACGCGGTGAGAGTGTTGTGAAGCTCTCGGGCAGTGTGACCCTTCGAGTCGGCGATGCCACCTCGCCCGCGAGCATCGAACCGGGCGTCGAAGACGGCTCATGGATAGTCCGCGGAGTTGTCGAGCTCGGTACTGTCGATTTGTGGTGGCCGCTGGCTGCCGGACGCCAGCCTCTCTACGACGTAACGATCACAGTCGGTGGCCAAGAACTT
>JBDTAD010000132.1:0-2763 GCA_039924815.1 Lacisediminihabitans sp. | reverse complement strand
GCGCGACCACGGCGAGCGAATCGGCGCGATCGTGTTGTGCCGCGATGTTACCGAGTTGCGGCACCAAGAGCGAGAGCTCATCACGAAGGATGCCACGATTCGCGAGATACACCACCGCGTGAAGAATAACCTTCAGACGGTGGCGTCGCTGCTGCGGATTCAGGCGCGCAGATCGCACTCAGATGAAGCGCGTGAGTCCCTCAATCAGGCCATGCGGCGGGTTGCGGCCATCGCGGTTGTGCACGACACCCTCAGCGAGGGCCTCAGCCAGATCGTTGATTTTGACGTTGTTTTCGACCGGGTGCTCAAGCTCATCACCGAGGTTGCCTCCACCCACAACACGCGAGTGCATCCCAAGTTTTCGGGAAGTTTCGGCGCGCTGCCGAGCGAGTACGCCACCCCGCTGTCGCTTGCGCTCACCGAGCTCGTCACCAACGCAGTCGAGCACGGCCTCGCCGGGCGAGAGGGAAACGTCGACATCACGGCGCTGCGCACTGACGAGACACTCAGCGTGCAGGTGCGTGACAACGGCAGCGGATTACCGGAAGGCAAGGTCGGTTCTGGGCTTGGAACTCAGATCGTGCGCACGCTCATCCAGGGTGAACTGGGTGGCACCATCGACTGGCACACCATGATGGGCAGCGGCACAGAGGTGACCATTGAGGTTCCGCTGACCTGGCTCACAAAGAGTTGACTCGTGGGGCCGTCGGCACGTAGCCGAGACCCGCGGAGATCAGGAAGCGCGGCGGGCGCGAGCTGCGCGACGCTTGAGTGCGCGACGCTCGTCTTCGCTGAGGCCGCCCCAGACGCCAGAATCTTGGCTGGTCTCGAGCGCGTATTGCAGGCACTGTTCCGTCACGCTGCAGCGAGCGCAGACGGCCTTAGCCTTTTCGATCTGGTCGACTGCCGGCCCCGTATTCCCTACCGGGAAGAAAAGTTCGGGGTCGACCGTAAGACAAGCAGCCTTGTCGCGCCAGTCCATGTATTGGTGCTCCTTTGGTGGTCGCGCAGAAAAATGCGTTCCGCGCAGAGATAAACCTTGCTGTGAGCCTGAGTGGCTTCGGTGGGAATGAGAGGATTCTTTTGGGACTGGCCCACGACCATGGGGGCGCTAATCAACCTCAACTAGAATCTCATATCGGTTGTAGCAAATCAATAGTTTTATTATCGGAAGTCACTGTGAGCGAACAACAGCCCCCCGCGGGCAGGGATGAGCGGTATGCCCCGTCGGGCAACCGCCGGCCGACATTGCTGGTGTTACTGGTCGCGGTCCTGTGGCTCGAGTGCGCGCTTCTCGCCGCGATTACGGTCTACCTCGTAGTCGAGTTGCTAGTGGCAACGCCCGACTCGTACGCGAGCGCGATCGCTCTCGCCATCCTTGCGGCACTCGCCACAGTGTGGTTAGGCGTGCTCGCCCTCCAATGCCTGCACGGGCGGTCATGGACCCGTGCCGGGGTCGTCGTCTGGCAGCTGTTGCAGATCGCGGTCGCGGTCAGCAGCTTCCAAGGTCTGTTCGCCAGAGCGGATGTCGGCTGGGCCTTGTTGGTGCCCGCAGTGCTCGCGCTGGTGCTGCTGTTCACGCCGCCGGTGATCGATGCGACGACGGGCCGCAAAGACTAGCTGCACAGCTAGCCGGGTAGGCGCTAGTCCAAGCCGAGCTTCTTGCGCAGGGACGCGACGTGACCGGTGGCCTTGACGTTGTAGAGTGCCAGCTCGATCCTGCCGTCTTCGCCCACGACGAAGGTCGACCGCAGGGTTCCCGTGACGATTTTTCCGTAGAGAGACTTCTCGCCGTATGCGCCGTATGCGTTGTGCACTGACAGTGATTCGTCGCCGAGGAGAGGGAAGTTAAGCCCCTGCTCGTCGCGGAACTTCTGCAAGGCATCCGCCTTGTCTTTGGAGACGCCGAGTACCTGGTAGCCGGCGGACTTCAGTGAATTGATGTTGTCACGGAAGTCACAGGCCTCTTTGGTGCAGCCCGGCGTGGATGCCGCCGGGTAGAAGTACACGATGACCTTGGTGCCGAGATAATCCGACAGCGACACCGCAGTGCCGTCCTGGTCAGGGAGCGTGAAGGCGGGCGAAACGTCGCCGACCTCGAGTCTGAGTGCGGTGTTCGTCATGCTTCTCCTCGCTGTTCTGAAGGGGGTTTCTCCCATGCTAATCTTGTTCGTCGGCACCCCGTTAAATCGGGTTGCTCACGCACCTCTAGCTCAATTGGCAGAGCAACTGACTCTTAATCAGTGGGTTCCCGGTTCAAGTCCGGGGGGGTGCACATCGTAAGTGCTGGTCAGAGGCTAGATACCTCTCCATTGACGCAGGCTCGAATATGGGCGTGCAATCTGTGTGCAATTTAGGACTCTCGGTCGCCGAGGCACATCGACTGGAGAGTGACTAAAGACCACAGATTTGCCGAGCCGCGAGCTTGGTATTTCGCGGGGCGGACCTGCGGAGGATTTCGCCTAAGCAGCGAGGTATTTGCCCCACTAGCCCCAGCGCGACAGGAGTTCGCCAAGGTTCCATTTTATTCAGGTGAATTAGCCTGGCCAAAAATTTTTCGGTGCAGTTTGCTGGATATGACGCCCGGGATCTTCTCCACTTTCCCAGATCGACCTTGAAGCAACGACGCTTCACGAGATGTCTTGCAGGGCCGCTGAGAATGCGCGTGTCGACGACGCTCGAATCTGAGGCCAATCTGACGGGCGAAAATGGGGCCACCGGTTTTGGTTCTAGTCTGCCGGTTCTTGGGTTCTGATGCTGGGG
>JBDTAD010000131.1:0-5009 GCA_039924815.1 Lacisediminihabitans sp. | reverse complement strand
TGACGGCGTCGTGCTGCTGGTTGACGCGAGCGAGGGCCCGCTGCCGCAGACCAGATTCGTGCTGCGCAAGGCCCTCGAATCTAACCTTCCGGTCATCCTGCTGGTGAACAAGACTGACCGTCCGGATGCCCGCATCGACGAGGTCGTCGTCGAGAGCCAGGACCTGCTCCTTGGCCTCGCGAGCGACATGGCGGATGAGCACCCAGACCTCGACCTCGACGCGATCCTCGACGTGCCCGTCGTGTACGCCTCAGGGCGCAACGGCGCAGCGAGCTGGAACAAGCCGCAGAACGGCGAGCTGCCGGACAACGCCGATCTCGAACCACTGTTCGAGGCCATTATCAAGCACATTCCGGCTCCGAGTTACGATGACGAAGCACCGCTGCAGGCGCACGTCACGAACCTCGACGCTTCACCGTTCCTCGGCCGCCTCGCGCTGCTTCGCATCTTCAACGGCCATATCAAAAAGGGCCAGACCGTGGCGTGGGTCAAGCACGATGGCAGCGTGCACAATGTGCGCGTGACGGAGCTGCTCATCACCAAGGCACTTGATCGCTTCCCGACCGATAGCGCAGGCCCAGGCGACATCGTCGCGGTTGCAGGCTTCGAAGACATCACCATTGGCGAGACTCTGGCTGACCCCAATGATGTTCGTCCGTTGCCGACTATTACAGTCGACGACCCGGCGATCTCGATGACCATCGGCACCAACACGAGTCCCATGATCGGCAAGATTAAGGGTCACAAGCTCACCGCTCGCATGGTCAAGGACCGCCTCGACCGCGAACTCGTCGGTAACGTGTCGATCAAGCTGGTCGACATCGGACGCCCGGATGCCTGGGAAGTTCAGGGCCGTGGAGAGCTCGCACTCGCCATCTTGGTCGAGCAAATGCGCCGTGAGGGCTTTGAACTTACCGTGGGCAAGCCGCAGGTGGTCGTGAAGCAGGTAAACGGCAAGGTGCACGAGCCATTCGAGCACCTCACCATTGACGCCCCAGAGGAGTACCTCGGCGCGATCACCCAGCTGCTCGCCGCCCGCAAGGGCCGCATGGAGGGCATGAGCAACCACGGCACCGGCTGGGTTCGCATGGAGTTCATCGTTCCCTCCCGCGGTCTCATCGGATTCCGCACCGAATTCCTCACCATCACCCGCGGCGCCGGCATCGCCAACGCCGTGTCGCACGGCTACGAGGCCTGGGCGGGCGAGATCACCACTCGCACCAACGGATCGATCGTTGCCGACCGCTCCGGTGTCGCCACTCCGTTTGCCATGGTCGCACTTCAGGAGCGCATGTCGTTCTTCGTCGAGCCGACGCAGGAGGTGTACGAAGGCATGGTCGTCGGTGAGAACTCTCGCGCTGATGACATGGACGTGAACATCACCAAGGAGAAGCAGCTCACCAACATGCGCCAGTCCACCTCGGACACCTTTGAGCGCATGACGCCATCGCGCAAGCTCACGCTCGAGGAGTGCCTCGAGTTCGCGCGCGAAGACGAATGTGTCGAGGTAACGCCGGAGTTCGTGCGCATTCGCAAGGTAGAGCTGGACGCGAACGCTCGCGCACGCAAGACCTCGCGGCTCAAGAAGCAGAACGAGTAATTCCTCGCTGGTCGAGTAGGCCGCTACTCGACCAGCTACGCCTCAACTTGCATTACGCCTCGAACAGTGGCGCCGCGGCATAGCCGCTCAGGCGCGCCTCGGAGGAAAGGCGGAGGCGACCGAAATCGTCATCGCCGCGTACCTAGTTGTATCCGCAACGCAGAACGCAGCCAGTCGGCATATCCTGTTTCCTGTGAATGCGGCTGATCGAATTGTGGCGAGCGTGGTCTTCGTGCACGCGCATCCAGACGACGAGACCATTACCACCGGCGGTACGATCGCCCGCCTTCTCGATGAAGGTAGCGCGGTCACAGTACTCACCTGTACGCGGGGTGAGCGCGGCGAAGTGATCCCGGCCGAGCTGAAGTACCTCGAGGGTGACGAGCCAGCGTTGGCTCGGTGGCGCGAAGAAGAGCTCACACACGCTATGACGGTGCTCGGGGTAACTGATCACAGATTTCTCGGTGCGTCCGATGCCCGCCTCGCAGGGCTACCACCGCGTCGCTATGTCGACTCGGGGATGCGCTGGGGAGCGGATGGAGCCGAGGCGCTTGACCGCCTCGACCCTGAGTCGCTCTGCGCCGCCTCGCTCGGTGAGGTAGCCGCGGATATCGCGACGGTGCTGGAAGCAGCGCAGGCGACGGCGGTCATCAGCTACGACTCCCGCGGCGGCTACGGACATCCGGACCACATCAGGGCGCATGATGCTGCCAGATATGCGGCAGAGGTGATGGGTGTGCCGTTCTATGCGGTGCAAGCCGACGGCAGCGTCGGGGCAGAGCAGGATATCTCCGTCGATGTGTCGGCCGCCTTCGATCGCAAGCAGAACGCGTTGCGCGCCCATCGCACTCAGGTCACCGTCGAGGGCGACACGTTTGCGCTCTCCAGTGGACCGTTCCGCGAGATTGCGCGTGTGGAGCGTTATCGAGAAGTGGCCGCAAAACCACGAGAGGATTCGGTCGTGTGGAGTGATCTTGGTGGGGGTTCGCGAGTTATCGCCTGCGTTCTCGCGGCACTAGTCGGGCTGGCGCTCGGCGGAATCGGCACGGTCAATCACCAGCTTGTCCTTGGGCTGGGCGCCGCGCGCCTGCCGAGCGGCGTCATCCTCGCACTCCTCCTCGTAGCAGCGCTCATGGTGGGGTTGCGCCTGGTCTTTGTGAGCCGGATTCTTGCCCTGGCCGCAGGCATCGGCATCCTTATCGCGATCGCTGTGCTGACCGTGGGCGGGCCTGGCGGCTCTGTGCTGGTTCCTGCCAACCCCGCAGGCTATTCGTGGACCTACGGGGCGGCAGCGGTTGTTGCGCTCGTGCTCGTCTGGCCGCGCCTGCCAGGGTCGCACCACAGGGACGTCAGCGCGTCGGCGACGGTAGGTGGCGACGGTGTGAGCTCTGGCGCGCGGGATACGATGGAAGCCGCTCAGACAACGAAGGGACCGTTCGCGCAGTGACCTACATCATCGCCCTTCCCTGCGTCGACGTGAAAGACCGCGCCTGTATTGACGAGTGCCCGGTCGACTGCATCTACGAGGGTAACCGGATGCTCTACATTCACCCCGATGAGTGTGTCGACTGCGGCGCGTGCGAGCCCGTGTGCCCGGTCGAGGCGATCTTTTACGAGGACGACACCCCAGACAAGTGGGGGGACTACTACAAGGCCAACGTTGAGTTTTTCGAGGAGTTGGGGTCACCGGGCGGCGCGGCTAAGGTCGGCGTCATCCCCAAGGATCACCCGATCGTGGCGGCACTGCCTCCGCAGGCCGTCTGAGCGCCATGCCGTTCTCGTTGCCGGACTTCCCGTGGGACTCGCTCGTGCCGTTTGCGGAACAGGCTAGAGCTCACGCGGATGGCATCGTCGATCTCTCCGTGGGCTCTCCGGTCGATCCGACACCGACACCCATCCGGGATGCGCTCGTCGCCGCGACCGACGCGCACGCCTACCCGCTGACGGCCGGTTCTCCAGCCCTCCGCGAGGCCATCGTGGACTGGTATGCCAGGCGCAGGGGAGTCACCCTGACTGTCGCGAACGTGCTGCCCACCATTGGTTCGAAGGAACTCGTGGCCTGGCTGCCGTTCATGCTCGGTCTGGGCGAGGGCGACACGGTCGTGCATCCGAGCGTTGCATACCCGACGTATGCCATCGGGGCGGCGCTGGCACGTGCATCCGTCGTCGCGAGCGACAGCCCAGCGGACTGGCCCGAGAGCACGCGGCTCGTGTGGCTCAATAGTCCGGGCAATCCGGATGGCCGGGTGCTCTCGATCGACGAGCTTCGCGCCGCGGTTGCCAGGGCTCGGGAACTCGGAGCGGTGATCGCCAGCGACGAATGCTACGCCGAGCTCAACTGGGCTGGAGCGGTGCCCGACGAGCCCACTCCGTCGATCCTTGATCCGAGCGTTATTGGCGAGAATCGCAGCTCGGTGCTGTCTGTTTACTCGCTGAGCAAGCAATCCAACCTGGCCGGATATCGGGCCGGTTTTGTTGCCGGTTGCGGCACGATCATTGGGCAGCTTCTGGAAGTGCGCAAGCACGCCGGGCTTATCCCGCCAGCGCCCGTGCAGGCCGCTATGGTCGCAGCGCTCGGCGATCACGAGCACGTTGAAGTGCAGCGCGAACGTTACCGGGCCCGCCGAGAGGTGCTCCGGGCGGCATTGGTGAGTGCGGGGTTCCGGATTGATCACAGCGAAGCGGGGCTGTATCTCTGGGCAACGCTGGGTGACGGCGATCCGTGGGTTACGGTGGCGGCGCTCGCCAAGCTGGGTATTCTCGTGGCTCCCGGGTCCTTCTATGGCGCTGCGGCGTCCGACCACGTGCGTTTTGCGCTTACGGCGACCGATGAACGCATTGCCGAGGCTGCGAACCGTTTGGCGATATTCTCCAAGTAATGTGCGCGAGCGTTGGTGGATGTGACCGTCGACGGTGGGTGCAATTAGGCTGTAGTAGTGAACGACGCCGCTGCCGAGAAGGCCACATTACATTTTCCGGGTGGGAGTGCCGAGTTTCCCATCGTCAAGAGTGTGGACGGATCGTCCAGTATTGACATCTCGAACTTCACCAAGCTGACTGGCTACACGGCCTTGGACTTGGGGTTCGTGAACACCTCGCCAGCCAGAAGTGCGATCACCTTCATCGATGGCGATAAGGGCATTCTGCGCTATCGCGGCTATGACATTGCGGATGTCGCGGCGAACTCCACCTACCTCGAAGTAGCCTGGTTGCTCATCTACGGTGAGCTCCCGTCCGCGAACGAATTGGCCGCGTTTGAGGAGCGAGTGCGCAGGCACACGCTGCTGCACGAAGATCTGCGCCGCTTCTTCGACGCGCTCCCGCACGACGCTCATCCGATGTCCGTGCTCTCCAGTGCGGTGTCCGCGCTCTCCACCTATTACCAAGATTCGCTCAGCGTTCACGACCC
>JBDTAD010000130.1:0-3292 GCA_039924815.1 Lacisediminihabitans sp. | reverse complement strand
CTCGCCCCGACAAAGGGTGGATCAAAGCCGCAGTCGAGAAGTTCGAAGAGTCAGGCGACATCGGTGCCGTTGCCAGCCGGGTGCTCGACTGGGATGGCAAACTGGTCGACTTCATCGGCTCGGCGATGACCTGGTACGGAATGGGGTACAAGCCATTCACTTCGGAACCAATTCCCAAGACGCCGGAGGTGCCTCAGGATGTTCTGTTCGGCACGGGCGCAGCGATGTTCGTGCGTCGTTCCGTGTACGACGCGCTGGGTGGCTTTGACGAGCGATACTTCATGTTCTTCGAGGACGTTGATTTTGGATGGCGGCTCAACCTGCGGGGTTGGCGCTTCGCCTACGTGCCCGAGTCGATCGCGTTCCATAAACATCACGCATCAATGGCTGAGTTCGGGCCGTACAAAGAGACCTACCTCCTCGAGCGCAATGCGCTTTACACGCTCTATAAGAACCTTGACGAGAAGGCGCTGCAGGAAGCACTTCCAGCGGCGATCGCGCTTTCCATTCGTCGGGGCATAACTCGGAGCAGTCTGGACTCCACATCCTTCGACCTTCGAAAGCCTGGCGGTGACAGCGAAGTCACGATTGAGGTCTCCAAGCAGGCTGTCTCGGCGATGTACGCCATCGACCAGTTCACGGAGAACCTTCCAAGCCTACGCAAGAGCCGGGATGAGATCCAGACGACGCGAACCGTTTCAGACAGCATGCTGTGGCGACTCTTTGGCCTCGTTGATGCGCCGGTGTACCAGCAAGAGGGATACCTGCGCGGTTACGAGAATCTTGTTGCAGCGTTTGACGTGATTGAGCCAACCCAAAAGACTCGAGTCCTCCTCGTCACGGGCGATCCGATCGGTAAGAAGCTGGCAGGCCCGGCCATTCGCGCATGGAACATGGCGGAGCAGCTCGCTCTAGACAATGAAGTCACCTTGGTCACGCTCACCGGAGCCGAGGAGCTTGAGGCACCATTCACGATTGTTCACGTACGTCCTGGAGACGATGCCTCATTCGGCAAGCTTGAGCAATGGGCCGACATCATCGTGTTCCAGGGGCATGCCATGGCTGTCTTTGATTCCCTGCGCAACAGCAGCAAGGTTTTGGTTGTGGACATCTATGACCCGATGCACCTCGAACAACTAGAACAGGGTCGCCAGCTTCCTGCAGCCCAGTGGAAGCAGCAGGTAAGTGACGCCACAGAGGTGCTCAACGAGCAACTGCAACGAGGAGATTTTTTCCTCTGTGCATCAGACCGTCAGAAGATGTTCTGGCTCGGCCAGCTCGCCGCATTGGGGCGGATTAACCCGGCCAATTACGATGGTGATCCCGACTTTGATGGACTGATAAGTATCGTCCCATTCGGGCTGTCAAGCACTCCACCCGTGCACGAGCATGACGTTCTAAAGGGAGTTCTTCCGGGCATAGGTGTGGACGATAAACTCGTGCTCTGGAGCGGCGGGCTTTATAACTGGTTCGATCCCAAGACACTCATTCGGGCCGTTGCACAGTTATCGAAACGCCGCAACAGCGTGAGGCTATTCTTTCAGGGGACGAAGCACCCGCATCCCGGTGTTCCGGAAATGGCCATCGTTGCGGAATCACGTGCGCTTGCCGCAGAGCTGGGTATACTCGACGACTCCGTATTCTTCAACTCGTCCTGGGTTGACTACGACGAGAGGCAGAACTACCTCACTGAGGCCGACGCCGGTGTCAGCACGCATTTTTCTCATATTGAGACCACATTTTCGTTTCGCACACGCATCCTCGACTATTTGTGGGCCGAACTGCCGATGGTAGTCACGGACGGTGATCACTTCGCCGAACTCGTAGCCGCGGAAAGTTTGGGGGTCGTCGTCGAAGCTGGAAACGTCGACCAGCTTGCTGACGCCCTCGAGAAAACGCTCTTTGATGAGGAGTTCATTGCAGACACCAAGGCAAATATTCATCGAGTCCGCGAGCGGTATTACTGGCAGACCGCACTCGCACCGCTGGTCAACTTCGTGTCCGAAGCCCGTCACTCAGGAGACCACAGAGGGTTAGGCGCGGGAAAGCTCGCCGAGGCTTCACGCATGCGGCGTCGGCGGCGTCGTTCTGGCCTGCGTCACGATGTCGGGAGAGCCCTGTTCTATCTGAGGAACGGGGGCGTGAGCACCGTGATGAACAAGGTAAAGAACCGCCTGAAGCGGAGGTAACCGTGCCTAGCGTTTCTGTCGCGCTCTGCACCCACAACGGAGCGCGATACATCGAGGAGCAACTGCGAAGCATCCTAGGTCAGACGGTCCTGCCGCTCGAGGTAGTCGTCTCGGATGACGCCTCAACGGACGGCACGCTCGAACTCGTTCGGCACCTGTGGACTGAGTTGACGGGCTCGGCTCCTCGTCTTGTCTTGCTTCACAACGAAATCGCGCTCGGTGTCACGGCTAATTTTGAACAGGCTATTTCGGCCTGCACCGGAGATCTCATCTCACTCAGCGATCAGGATGATGTGTGGGCGCCAGGGCGGCTTGAGGCGCTGATCGCGAAGTTTGAAAATCGCCCGCAGCTCAGCCTTGTTTTTTCGGACGCACGCCTCGTCTCCAGTGCCGGTGATGCTCTCGGTGCCTCGCTGTTTGAGGCGTTGGAGATCAGCTCTGCAGATCTCGATGCGTTACGTACTGGCGATGCGTTCGCAACCCTCCTGCGACGCAATCTTGTCACTGGTGCTACTGCGGCTTTTCGCCGCACACTCCTAGAAAATGCTGCACCCTTCGAGATGGCCTGGGTGCACGACGAGTGGCTGGCTATTATCGCTGCGGCAACGTCGGAGGTCGATTGGATGCCCGAGCAACTCATCGATTACCGGCAGCACGGGCAGAACCAGATTGGTGTCTCGGTGCCGACTCTGCGATATAAGATCGGGCGGGTCTTCGAGCCGCGCGGGGACCGGAATGAGCGCCTTGCGCTCCGTGCCACGGCGCTGCTCAGCCGTCTCGAAATGCTGGAGGTTCGACCGCAGATTCGTGAGCTTGCTCGTGGCAAAGCGGCGCACGAGCTCTTTCGCGCGGGTCTTCAGCGCAACCGAGCATCACGAGTTGTGCCAATACTCCGAGAGGCGCTAACCGGGAACTACGGACGTTTCAGCAGTCGCGGCCGTTGGGATATCGTGCGTGACATGATGCAGTCTGCTCGCCGATGACCGAAAAGAGAAAATTCTCTGGTTTCACCCTGATCATCGGTGCGACAATCGTTGCTGGTATCGCAAGCTATCTCGTCACGTGGCTCGTTTATCGTGTGGCTGGCGCGGCGGATTACAAAG
>JBDTAD010000129.1:0-4173 GCA_039924815.1 Lacisediminihabitans sp. | reverse complement strand
AGAAGACCTGGTCGCCGCCGCCAGGGTGATCCTGGCCGCGGAAGAAGCTCTCGAGCTCCTGGATGATCTTGCCGTTTCCACGCACGGGACCGTCTAGCCGCTGCAGGTTGCAGTTGATGACGAAGGTGAGGTTATCGAGGTTGTCGTTCGCTGCCCACTGCAGTGCGCCGCGGCTTTCCACCTCGTCCATTTCGCCATCGCCAAGAAAAGCCCAGACGTGACTATCGGAGAGATCCTTGATCCCGCGGTGAGTGAGGTAGCGGTTCGACTGGGCCTGATAGATCGCATTGATCGGGCCGATACCCATCGACACGGTCGGAAACTGCCAAAAATTCGGCATGAGGTGCGGGTGCGGGTACGACGAAAGCCCGCCGCTCGGGTGAGATTTTTCTTGGCGGAATCCGTCGAGCTGATCCTCGTTGAGTCGGCCCTCGAGGAATGCCCTGGCATACATACCGGGGGAGGCGTGACCTTGGTAGAAGACCTGGTCGCCGCCGCTTTGGTGGTCTTGACCGCGGAAGAAGTGGTTGCTGCCGACTTCGTAGAGAGTCGCGGAACCGGCGTAGGTAGAGATGTGCCCGCCGACGCTGATGCCGGGGCGCTGCGCGCGATGCACCATGATTGCCGCGTTCCAGCGAAGCCAGGCGCGGTAACGGCGCTCAACGTCTTCGTCTCCGGGGAAGGCTGGCTCGTTCTCTGGCGCGATCGTGTTGATGTAGTCGGTGGTGGGAACCATCGGCACGCCGAGCTGAAGGTCTTTCGAACGTTTCAGCAGGCTGAGCATGATGTCACGGCCGCGTTGGCGTCCGTGTGTTGCGACCAGCGCATCCAAGGATTCCTGCCATTCGGCAGTTTCCTCGGGATCCTTATCGGTGTAATACGCCGAGTACGGATCCTGATCATTGACCGTCATGCTTGACCTCGCTCTTGTTGGCGGACAGACAGAACTTCGCGAAACTCGGAGTCGGTTTGCGACCAACGGGTTCAGGGCGAAGCCCGGACAATTCTAGTTGTGACGTATGGGTCGGATGCACAGCTGCCCGTACCAGCGCAATGGCGCTCAGCGACGAGACGTGACCTAGCCTCCTGTTATGACATTCTACGAACTGACAAGCAACGCCCTCAGCGTGTCGATCAACGAACTGGGAGCCGAGCTTAGCTCGCTGCGTGATGCGGAAGGACGTGAGCTGCTCTGGACGGGTGGTTCCGTGTGGGCTCGACACGCTCCCGTGTTGTTTCCCATAGTTGGTCGCGTTCCGGATGATCGGTTCAGGGTGGCTGGCCGGGAATACGAGATGACCCAGCACGGCTTCGCTCGTGATCTGCCGTTCGAGGCTGAGCGCTCCGCGGCGGAGAGTGTCACCTTCACCCTTGTGGATAGCGACGCCACTAGGGAGCAGTTTCCGTTTCCCTTTTTGCTCGAGCTCACCTACTTCCTGAGCGAGGCGACTCTTCTGGTGAGACATCGGTTGGTGAATACGGGACGGGAGCCGCTCCACGCGTCTCTGGGCGCTCATCCGGGATTTGCATGGCCGCTCCCCGGCGCGCAGTCTCGTGCCGGGCACACGATCCAGTTCGAGCGGGATGAGCCTGCGCCGATAAGGCGGCTCGACCATGGTCTGCTGCTGGCCGGAGCCTACGTAACCCCGGTCAGCGGGCGCACCCTTGACGTGCGGGAGTCACTCTTTGTTGACGACGCCGTGATTCTCGATCGTATTGGGAGCCGTAGCGTGCGGTATAGCGCGCCAGGCGCGCCCTCTATAGTGCTGTCGTTCCCGGACTTTCCGATTCTGGGTATTTGGAGCAAGGCGCCGGGCAGGTTCGTGTGTATCGAGCCTTGGTATGGGATGACCTCTCCTGTGGGTTTCACTGGCGACTTCAACCAGAAGCCCGGCCAGCTCGTTCTCGAGCCGGATGAATCACGGGAACTGGAGTACAGCATCACGGTCCAGCAGTAGTGCGGCGGCTGGCGTAAGATGTTCACTCGTGTTTGCCGGGCGGTTTGACCCGGTCCGGTACGGCCATTGCGGCCGAAAGGAAGCGACATCATGGCTTTGGAAAACGACACCACAGCACCCGATTTCGAACTTGCGAATCAGTTTGGCGAGCATGTGCGGCTGAGCGATTTTCGCGGAAAAAAGCCGGTAGTGCTGGTCTTTTTTCCCCTCGCGTTCTCCAGCACCTGCACGGGGGAACTGTGCGAACTCCGTGACAATCTCACCCTGTTCGCCGACAGAAGTGTCGAGTTGCTCGCTGTCTCGGTTGACTCCAAAGCATCGCTTCGCGCGTTCGCTGAGGCAGAGGGCTACGACTTCACCCTTCTCGCCGACTTCTGGCCGCACGGTGCCGTTGCCAAGGAATACGGTGTTTTTCTTGAGAACAAGGGCTTCGCGAACCGCGCGAGCTTTTTGATTGACCGTGGCGGCGTCATTCGAGCGAGCTTTATCACTGCGCCAGGCGAAGCGCGTTCGATTGAGGCTTACAAGGCGGCGCTGGCTGAACTCGTGCCAGCGAGCGCTTAGTCTCTAGGATGTTTTCTCGGCTTCTTCGATCTTGTCTAGCCGACTCATGATTTGCTGAAGATCCTGGATGATTACCAGTTGCTGCTCGTTGATCGCCATGAGCGCTTCGATGTCTTTCTTCGCGGCAATGTTGGTGTCGTAGTCACTCTGAGACAGTGCCGCCGAGATCCCGTCCTGCCGCTTTGCCGCGATGAGCAGGATGGCACCCTGTAGCCCAGCAAGGAGGCTGAGGAACAGGTTCAGCAAAATGAACGGGTAGGGATCCCAGGAGATTGCATGGAAGCTGTTGATGATGGCCCACACCGCCATGAAGAGCAAGAAGGATCCAACGAAAAGCCAGCTGCCCATGCCATTGCGCACGACATCCGCGGCCTTGTCACCGCGTCCCAAGCTGGACTTATGGGCGGTATGCCAGTCGGTTTTGACCTTGCGGGAGGAAGTGTATTTGGGTGTCGTCATCGGCATAGTGTACGACTGCGCCGTGGCTAGAGTTCTGCAAGAAAACACCTCGTCTTGTGTGCGTTTCTCCGAGCTCAATTTCTGCCTGTAGGCTGTGGGAACGCCTTCGGCAACTGCATGCAGTTCAGAAGCGCGGGCCTTTAGCTCAGCTGGTAGAGCGCCACGTTTACACCGTGGATGTCATCGGTTCGATCCCGGTAGGGCCCACCTCAGGCGAAGTGAGCCTCATTATTATCTGAGAACTTATATTCGCTAAAAATAAGTTCTAAGCTTATGCAATGACTCAACTTTACGTCGCGGTGATCATCGACCTGGTTGATTCGCGACAACTGCCTTCCCGGGCCGCCATGCAGCCAGAGATCGAGCGATCATTCGCCGTGGTCAATGAGCGGGTCGCCTACCAACAGCCCATTGAGGCAACCATTGGCGACGAGTTTCAGGCGCTGTACTCGACTACAGCAGGCGCACTTGAGGCGACGATGCTCGCGCGGCTGGGACTGCCAGAAGGAGTTGACTGTCGTTTTGGGCTGGGTCGCGGAGAGGCCGTCACGATCGGCGCTGGAGCCGCTGGGATCCTGCAGGATGGATTGGCGTGGTGGCTCGCGCGGGAGGCGATAGACGAGGCGCACAGGAGGCAGGACTCGCGCACACCATCCGCACGCAGCTGGTACCGTAGCGACCCCTCGGCGGATGCACCGGGTGATTCCGTTTCGGAGTCGCTCATTAATTCGTACCTCATCATGCGTGACCACGTGATCGGCTCCATGACCGAGCGCAGCAGACGCATTACCTTTGGTTCGATGACCGGCCGCTCGCAACAGGAGCTCGCGGACCACGAAGGTATCTCGCAGTCCGCGGTGTCGCAGTCGCTGCGGCGCTCAGGCGGCGCTAGCCTCATCGCAACGCTCGAAGTTCTGAAGTTAGGGTGCCAGTGATGCTCGCAGCTCTCACTCTGTTCCTGATCGGCGCGGCAGACCTCGCTCGCTCTGGTCGTGGAAGAGTATTCTCCGTCGTCGTCACACTGCTGGTGTGGGCGGTGGCCGTCGTTGTCGCGACTACTGGACTTGGCATCCCGTTGTGGTGTTCGGCGATGTGCGTCCTCACCGCCGTGCTGTGGTTGGCGACCACTACCGCGGTCGAGAACGTTCGACGCCCCGCTGGTGTTGCGCCCGTCGTTGGACTCGGCTTGGTT
>JBDTAD010000128.1:0-2192 GCA_039924815.1 Lacisediminihabitans sp. | reverse complement strand
GACCAGGGGAGTATGTACGACCCCAAGGCCGTCTTTTACATGGACAAGATCGTCACCGGTCACGAAGGTCACGGAATCATTGATCTGCGTAAACCCATTGGCGAAAACATCAGGGCGCTCGCGAAGGCCAAGCACAAAGACGTTTCGGATATCACCGTCGCCGTTCTCGATCGACCACGGCACCTCGAACTCATCGACGAAATCCGCGCGGCGGGAGCTGGCACCCGACTGATGCTCGATGGGGATGTTGCCGGCGGCATCAATGCGGCGATGGACGACAACACGCGCATCGACATGTGCGTGGGCATCGGCGGAACTCCTGAGGGCATCATCACCGCGTGCGCGCTCAAGGCGCTTGGCGGCTTTATTCAGGCGCGACTGCATCCGAA
Source organism: Lacisediminihabitans sp. (assembly GCA_039924815.1). Classification (GTDB taxonomy): domain Bacteria; phylum Actinomycetota; class Actinomycetes; order Actinomycetales; family Microbacteriaceae; genus Parafrigoribacterium_A. The sequence goes on along the minus strand of JBDTAD010000128.1, from coordinate 1,803 downwards.
GGATGATGAGGAGCGCCAGCGCGCGATCGATGCTGGCCACGACCTGGACCGCATCCTCGAAGCGGATGACCTGGTCACGAGCGACAATACCTACTTCGTTGCTACCGGAGTCACCGATGGCCAGCTGGTCGGCGGCGTGCGCAAGTCGGGCGGCGTGATCCACACCGAGTCGATCGTGCTGCGCGGCAGGTCAGGAACAATCCGTCGGGTCTCGGCGGATCACCTCGCCGAGAAGTGGCTTTAGGCGTCGTCCTTCGGCTCAGGTTCAGTTGATTCGCTCGCGGTGAGCTCAAACGCCGTTAGTGCGCGAGGTGCCTCTTCGATCCCGCTGAGGCTGCCGAGCACTTTCGACGGGTCAAGGGCATTGAGCTTGCGAGCGCTCGGAAGCACCTGGCGTTCAAGCGAGCCCACAAAATTGTTGTAGTCCTTGACGCTGCGCTCGATCGAGCGGCCCAGCTTCTCGACGTGCTCCGAGAGCTTAGAGAGCCTGCCGTAGAGCTCCTTGCTGACGGTAAACAACTCCTTTGCGTCTTCGGTGAGCACGTTCTGCTGCCAACTGAAGGCAACGGTCTTAAGCACGGACCACAGGGTCACGGGCGAGGCCAGTGCGACTCGCTTGCCGAAGGCGTAGTCCATGATCGACGGGTCAGCCTCCAGAGCGCTAGAGACCAGAGACTCACTCGGGATGAACGCGATGATGAGCTCGGGAGAGGCGTCGAGTCCGTCGTAGTATGCCTTGGCTGACAGTGTGTCGATGTGCGCACGAAGGGCCCTCACGTGCTGCTTGATGAGATGCTCACGCTTCGCACCTTCTTCCCCCGTGGCAGTGACGGGGATGCCACTCGCTTCCAAATAGGAATTGAACGGCACCTTCGCGTCCACCGCGATGTTCTTGCCGCCCGGCAGGTGCACGACCATGTCTGGTCGCCCGGCCCCGGCATCCGACACGATGTTGGACTGAACATCGAAGTCGACTCGTTCGATCAGGCCCGCGGCCTGCACAACGTTGCGGAGTTGGGTTTCGCCCCAGACGCCGCGAGTGGCGTTGTTGCGGAGGGCCGAGGCGAGAGATTCTGCCGTGCTGCGCAGGCGCTCCTCGGATTCTGTAGCCGACTTGAGCTGTTGGGTCAGTTCGCCGTGCTGTTGCTGACGCTGAGTCTCTAGCTCGGTGACCTTGTGCTGCATTGTGCGCAGCGATTCCTGCACCGGCGTGAGTGCCTGCAATACCTTGCTTTCTGCGCGCTCCCGCTCGGCCTGAGCTGCAGCGTCGACGCGTTGCCGTTCGAGTAGCTCCCTGTACTGTAGTTGCTGCGTTTCAACTTGCTCGCGGAGCGCGCCTGCCGTGGCCTGAATGGCGGCGAGATCCGATCCCAAGCGCGCCTGCTCTGCGTGCTCCTGCGCTCGCAGTTCGGACAGCGCAACCGCGTGCTGCGCTTGGAGAATCGCCGGATCTGCGGTCCCGGCAGAACCCGCGGCTCGACGCCCGCGCGCGAACAGCAGGCCGATCACCGCGCCAAGCACAATACCGATGGCCAAGCCAAGAAGAAGGGGGAGCAGTGCGTCCATTGCTCCAGTGTGACAGTCAGCGGTGACACTGCCTCAGAAGCGTGAGGCAACGCAAACATTTCGAGAACAATACGGTCGCACAATTCGCCTGAGTTTGCCCGACGTTCGTAGATAGCATGGCGCCATGGACATCCTGAATCATTGGCTCTCAGGCGCGTCGTTCGAAGGCGAATCGACGCGCACTTCACCGGTTTACAACCCCGCCCGTGGCACCGTGCAGAAGGAGGTGCGCCTGGC
>JBDTAD010000127.1:0-5071 GCA_039924815.1 Lacisediminihabitans sp. | reverse complement strand
GCCTATGGCGCGCTGGCCGACCGCATCCGTCTGCTCGTGCTTGACGGCCGCATCCCTCTCGGCACGCGCATCCCGGCGGAGCGGGAACTCGCCGCGCAGCTCGGCGTCAGTCGCACCACCGTGACGGCCGCGTACGGCGAGTTAAAAGATGCCGGATACCTCACCAGCCTGCGCGGTTCTGGCAGCGTCGCGAAGCTCCCCGCCCGCGCTCCCGTCATGCTCGACACCGGTTATGCCGGTTACCTCGACTTCAGCAAGGCCGCGATGTCGGCGCTGCCGGGGCTGGCGGATGCGGCCGCACAGGCGGCATCCGAACTGCCCGCGTATCTTGGCGACAGCGGCTTCGACCCAATTGGCCTGCCCGCACTGCGCGACGCGATCGCGCGGCGATACACCGCGCGTGGTTTGCCCACGGACGCCGAACAGGTGATGGTGACCATCGGCGCGCAGCACGCCATCGCCCTGCTAGCTCGCACCATGCTCGGCCGCGGCGATAGTGCTTTGGTTGAATCGCCGAGCTATCCCCATGCCTACGATGCGATCCGGATGACCGGCGCGCGGCTCGTTCCCGTGAGCGTGACCACGGAGGACGGATGGGATGAGTCGGCTCTCGAGCAGGCCATCCAGCGCACGAGTCCAGCGCTTGGCTACCTCATGCCCGACTTTCACAATCCGACGGGTCGCAGTATGTCGGCGGAGTTGCGTGAGCGCGTTGTCACGCTCGCCGCACGACAGGGCACGGTGCTCGTTGCGGACGAGACGATGGCGGAACTTTCCATTGACGCGGTGGAGAGCCACCTGCCGTTCGGTGCGGGAGCGCCGGGTGTCGTGCTGATCGGCTCCGTCGGCAAGACCGTGTGGGGTGGAGTGCGCGTGGGCTGGATTCGCGCCGACCGCGGCATCATCCACAAACTCGTGCGGGCGAGGAGCGCGGGCGATCTGGGCACACCGGTGTTGGAGCAGCTACTGGTGAAGAACCTGCTCTCCGACTACGACTCGGTGCTCGAGACTCGACGGGCGGAGTTGCTGAAGGGTCGCGATCACCTAGTCTCTGCGCTGAATGAGAGCTTCCCAGAGTGGAGCGTGCCGCAGGTGCACGGCGGACTCACCCTGTGGATCGGCCTGGGGCATCCGGTGAGCTCTCAGCTCACACTCGCCGCGCGAAACGAGGGTCTTTTGCTCGCGGCGGGTCCGCGTTTCGGCATTGACGGAGCCTTCGAACGCTTTCTGCGTCTGCCGTTCTCGTATTCTGAGGACGAGACGGCTCGAGCGGTCACCGCCCTGTCGACGGCCTGGCATTCACTCTCCCGCATCCCGCTCAACGACCCGGACTTTCTCGCTGAAGTTGTCTGACCCCGTCGCACTGATCGAAAGCTAATCCCGCCGGAGTATGCATCGCGCGATGCGCTGGGCTACTTTCAAGTGAGGCGTTGGTCGCGCGCCCCTCATTCCGTGCTGCTTTCCGCGCCATACGGCAACTTTCAGGAGAATCGTCCGTGCATTTGCTTTCTGTGTTCAGCTTGCGCAACCGTGCACTGATCGCCCTGGTGACGATCGTCATCGGAGTCTTTGGCGGCATCGCCCTCACGTCGCTAAAACAAGAACTGATTCCGTCGCTGTCTCTTCCCCAGCTGTTTGTGGTCAGCAGCTATCCCGGAGCTTCCCCTGAGGTCGTCAACAACGACGTGAGCACGCCGATCGAAACCGCCATCCAGGGGGTTGAGGGCCTCGACACCACAACGGCAACTTCGAGGGCGAACAGCTCAACCGTGACAGCATCCTTCACCTACGGCACCAACCTCGCCACGGCGGAGCAAAAGGTGCAGAGCGCGATCAACCGCATCTCTTCGCGGCTTCCGCAGAGCGTCGACCCGCAGGTGCTCACCTTCAGCTTTGGCGACCTTCCCGTCGTACAGATTGCCGTGACCAGTGATCTGAATGCTAAGGATCTCTCTGCCGCACTCTCGAATTCGACTCTTGCGGACATCCAGCAGCTAGATGGCGTCAGCCAGGCGACGCTGCTCGGCACGACCGGGCAGCGCGTCGTTATCACGCCAGACGCTGACAAGCTCGCCGCTGCGGGACTCACCACCCAGGCAATTCGTGACGCGCTTGGCGCCAACGGAACCCTGTTGCCGTCAGGTTCGATCACCGAAGATGGCAAGACGCTCACGGTGCAGGCCGGGTCGAAGATCAGCACTGTTAAGCAGCTCGGAGACCTTCCGCTGCTCGGTGCCGTTGCGCCCGCTGCAGCGCCTGTAGGAGCGCAGGCCGACCCCCGCCTACAGGCCAAGGCTGTCGCCACGGCCGCCCCCAAAGCTGTTCCCACTGTTACTCCGGTGCCGAAGACAATTGCGGATGTCGCTACCGTCGCGATCAAGAATGATCCCGTCACTGGCATTTCCCGCGTGAACGGCGAGCCGTCGATCACCATCGCCGTCTCCAAGACGCCAGCCGGTAACACCGTCGCGGTGTCGAAGGCCGTGCAGAATGCGATCCCGGATCTCGAGAAGTCGCTTGGCCACAACACTAAGTTCACGGTCGTCTTCGACCAGGCCCCGTTTATCCAACAGTCGATTGACAGCCTCGCAACAGAGGGCCTGCTTGGCCTTGTGTTCGCGGTGATCGTGATTCTGGTGTTCCTGCTCTCGATCCGCTCGACTCTCGTGACCGCCATCTCGATTCCGGTGTCGGTGCTCATCACCTTTATTGGCATGCAGGCCTCCGGCTACACGCTCAACATCATCACTCTTGGGGCGCTGACCATCGCGATCGGCCGAGTGGTCGATGACTCGATCGTCGTTATTGAGAACATCAAGCGACACATCAGCCTTGGCGAGGAGAAGGTCAAGGCGATTACCGTCGCAGTGCGGGAAGTCGCCGCCGCGGTTACAGCATCAACGATCACCACCGTTGCCGTGTTCCTGCCGCTCGCACTCGTCGGTGACATCACCGGCGAGCTGTTCCGGCCTTTCGCCCTCACGGTCACTATCGCTCTGGGTGCCTCGCTCTTCGTCGCCCTGACCATCGTGCCGGTACTCGCATACTGGTTCCTTGGCACGTCTAAGGTGCAGGTCCACACCGATCTCGTCGAGACCGAAGGTGTCTCCACCGAAGACAAGCAGGCCGCGAGCGTGCGGCAGGCTCGCAACGAGTTGGGGCACCCGAGCCGTTTGCAGCGCGCCTATCTCCCGGTCATCCACTGGACTCTCAAGCGCCCGTTGATTACCGTCATTGCTGCGGTGTTGGTGCTCTTCCTTAGCGGATTCATGGCCACGGGACTCAAGACCAACTTCATCGGCGACAGCGGCCAAAACACTCTCTCCGTGAGCCAGACCCTGCCAGCTGGTGCGAGCCTCGCGGCCCAGGATGCGGCATCCAAGAAGGTCGAATCGGCGCTACGCGGCATCAAGGGCGTCGAGACGGTTCAGACCTCGATCGGTTCCGGGGGCACTTCATTGCGTTCGGCGTTTGGCGGTGGCGGTGGCATCAGCTACTCGATCACGACCGATCCGAATGTCGACCAGGCTGCTCTACAGGAGACGGTGCGCAAGAAGGTTGACGCTATTAAGGACGCGGGAGAAGTGTCGCTTGCCGCCGCCAGCGCTGGATTCGCATCATCCGACATCGCAATCACCATCAAGGCGAACAACCAGGCCGACCTCACCAAGGCCGCGGATGCCGTGAACACTGCGGTCTCCAAGCTGAAGGTTGTCGGCCAGTCGACGAGCAACCTCTCCGCTTCACTGCCGTACATCGCGGTGGTGGTGGACAGGCAGAAGGCCGCGGAAGCGGGTCTCAGCGAAATTGCCGTCGGTGGACTCGTGACGGCGGCTATGAACCCCAGCGCGACCGGTTCTGTCGTGATCGACGAGAAGACGCTGTCGATCTACATCGACAACTCCAATGCGCCGACGACCATTGCGGAGCTTAAGGACTTCACGATTCCGACTCGCGGCGGGCCTGTGCCGCTGACCGATCTGGCTACTGTCAAGCAGGTCAACGGACCGTCAAGCATCACCACGATCAAGGGCGTGCGCAGCGCGACCGTCAGCGTTACTCCCAAGACGGATGACGTTGGGACCGCATCAGGCGATGTCTCGAACGCGGTCGCCAAGACGGCTCTCCCGGCGGGAGCAACCGCAACACTCGGTGGTGTCACCTCGCAGCAGAGTGACGCGTTCGGCCAACTCGGGCTCGCGTTGCTTATCGCCATCCTCATCGTGTACGTCGTGATGGTTGCGACGTTCAAGAGCCTGCGCCAGCCGTTGTTGCTGCTGATCTCGGTGCCGTTCGCGGCAACCGGTGCCATCGCCCTGCAGGTGATCTCGGGCATCCCGCTCGGCGTTCCGTCGCTCATCGGTGTGTTGATGCTGATCGGTATCGTCGTTACCAACGCGATCGTGCTGGTCGACCTGATCAACCAGTATCGGACGCGCGGGATGAAGACGGGCGAGGCCATCGTGCATGGTGCGTCGCGCCGACTCCGGCCCATCCTGATGACGGCGCTGGCGACGATCTTCGCGCTGCTGCCGCTCGGTATCGGGATCACCGGACACGGCGGATTCATCTCGCAGCCACTCGCGATCATCGTGATCGGAGGGCTCGTCTCCTCGACCCTGCTGACGCTCGTGGTGCTTCCCGCGCTGTACTACCTCGTTGAGGGTGCGAAAGAGCGCAGACACGATCGACGTGAGGCGAAGGCCACAGGCATTGGCCCGAGGGTGGAACTGCTTCCTGAGTGATGCCGCTGAGATAGCCCCAGGGCTATTAGGTAAGGCTTACCTAGCTCTATAGTTGAAGAGTGCTGGAAATCCGTGACGTCTCGAAGAGCTTCGTGCTCAGTCGACGGCATTCCCAGCCCATTTTCGCGTTGAGTCACGTTGATCTTGATGTCGCGGAGGGCGAGTTCGTCACCGTGCTCGGGCACTCCGGATCAGGTAAGACCACCCTTCTGCGATCAATCGCTGGATTCGAGACTCCGGACACCGGCAGTATTCGTGTCGGCGGGCGCACTGTGTGTGGCCCGGGTTCTCGAGCCGTCCCGGCTCACGATCGCGGTATTGGTCTG
>JBDTAD010000126.1:0-4395 GCA_039924815.1 Lacisediminihabitans sp. | reverse complement strand
CAGCAGAACGTGCTCACCGAAGACGCAAAGGAGTTGTTTACCGTCAGCAAGGAGCTCTACGGCAGGCTCTCTAAGCTCTCGGAGCACGTCGAGAAGCTCGGCCGCTCGATCGAGCGCAGCGTGAAGGACTACAACAGTTTTGTGGGCTCACTTGAACGCCAAGTGCTTCCGAGCGCTCGCAAACTCACTGCCCTCGACCCGTCTAAAGTGCTCGGCACCCTCACCGGCATTGAAGAGGCACCTCGCGAGCTCACCGCGTTCGAGCTCACGGCTGAGCGCCAAGCCGAGTAGCAGGCCAGCTACAGCCACTTCTCTACGAGGTGGTCCGCGGAGACCCGGCGGATGGTTCCTGATTTGCCGCGCAGAACGATGGACTCGGTGTGAATGACACCACCGGACTTGCGCACTCCGCCCACCAACTGGCCATCGGTAACGCCGGTCGCCACGAAGTAGGTGTTGTCACTCGTGACCAGGTCGTCCACCTCGAGGATGCGGTCGAGGTCGTGGCCAGCATCGATCGCCCGCTGGCGTTCCTCCTCATCCTTCGGGTGCAGCTTCGCCTGGATGAATCCGCCGAGTGCTTTGAGCGCGCAGGCCGTGATGATTCCCTCTGGCGTGCCGCCGATACCAACGCACATATCAATGCGCATATTGTCGGGTAACGCAGCGTTGATGCCACCGGCAACGTCACCGTCAAGGATCAAGCGTGTTCCCGCACCAGCATCACGAATCTCGTCGATCAGCTCTAAATGCCTCGGGCGATCGAGCACAGCAACCGTAATATCCGAAACATCTTTGTGCTTAGCTTTCGCGAGCGCCCTGATATTCTCACCGACCGGCTTGCGCAAATCGATGACCCCGCGGCCCTCGGGTCCCGTGACAATTTTGTCCATATAGAAAACGGCCTTGGGGTCGTACATGCTCCCCTGGTCAGACACGGCAATCATCGAGAGCGCGTTCTGCCGGCCGGAGGCCGTGAGCGAGGTTCCATCGATCGGATCGACAGCGATGTCACAGGTCGGCCCGTGGCCGTTTCCAACGTGTTCGCCGTTATAGAGCATCGGTGCGTGATCCTTCTCGCCCTCGCCGATGATGACCACTCCGTCGAAGTTGACGGTACCAAGGAACTTTCGCATCGCATCCACCGCTGCGCCATCCGCGGCATTCTTGTCGCCGCGGCCAATAAACGGCACCGCACGGATGGCTGCCGCCTCGGTTGCGCGCACCAACTCCATGCCGAGGTTGCGGTCCGGTTGCAGGTACAGGCTGTCGGTGTGAGTGCTCATGATTTCAAGCTAAGCAGAGAGCGTTACGACACATCGGTCCGGGCCGCTCCAGTGCCGTGAAAGATAGGCGCTTCTTAATAGTGACGCGATATTTACGATGAAGCGGTCAGGGCAGCAGATGCGGTCGGGTGATCCTGAAAACACCCCGATGAGGGTCGACGATCCACGAGTCGGTGATCACGTTCTCGCCCTCCCGCAGCACTCCGGCCAGGGTGTCACCGGCGGTGACAGCAGTGAGGAAGAGGTAGCCGTCACTGCCCACCAGATCATCGAGCTCCAGAATCCGTTCGGTCGAGACGCCCGCTTCGCGTGCCCTCGCGATCTCCTCCGGATGCTGCGGCGCGAGCCGGGCTTGCATGTGGCCGCCGAGGCCGCGAACGGCGGCAGCGGTGAGTACCCCCTCCGGGGCTCCCCCGATGCCGATGAGCAGGTCGATGTCGCCGTCGCCGCTCGCCGCCCGCACAGCCGGGTCGACATCCCCGTCCTGAAAAAGCAGCACCAAGGCACCGGCCGCGCGTGCCTCATCGATGTAGCACTGGTTCCTCGGGCGTGACTGTACGGCGACTCGTAGTTCACCCACAGGCTTGCCGATTGCATCCGCGAGCCCACGCACACTGTCGCCGAGCGGTTGGTCGAGGCTGAGCCCACGTCCCGCACCCGCGGAAACCAGCTTCTCAAGATAGAAGACCGGACCGGGGTCGAAGAAGGCTCCGGATGCTGCAGCCGAGAGCACCGCAACAGAGCCGGGCAGGTTCTCGGCTGCGAGCCGCGTGCCGTCTACCGGGTCTACCGCGATGTCGAGCGCTGGACCGCGGCGGGTGCCGAGCCGCTCCCCCGCGAAAAGCATGGGGGCGCGATCCTTCTCGCCCTCCCCCACCACGACGGTGGCGTCGACGTCGATCCCGTCAAAGGCCAGGCGCAGGGCGCGCACGGCAGCATTATCCACCGCGATCTTGTCGCCAGAGCCAACGAAGGCGCTCGCGGCGATCGCCGCAGCCTCTGTCAGCCCCAGAAGTCGGTCGACCAACGCCTCATCTAATGAAAGTTTCTGCACACCGCCATCCTGCCCCACCCTCTCCCCGCCCTCTCCCCGCCCTCTCTCCCGTGAGGTCTGGCAATCGGCTGCTCGTAACGGTTAGGAAGAGCCGATTGCCAGACCTCACGGAGAAAGTGCGGGGGGAAACGAGGGAGCGGGTACCGAACGCGGAGAGGGCGAAAGTGTGAGACTGGAAGAGAAGATCGGCGCCAGCCGAAGAAAGAAGCAGGACGATGTCTGCTGAAGAGCGAATGTCTATCCATGAGACTGACCCAGAGGCGTACCAATCCATGTTCGCCATGGAGAAGTACATCCACAAGGGAAGCCTCGGCGAACCTCTGCTTGCCCTCGTCAAGATGCGGGCATCGCAGATCAATGGATGCGCGTATTGCCTCGACATGCACGCGCGTGAAGCACGCGAGGCCGGCGTCAATCAGCGCCTACTCGACGTGCTTGCCGGATGGCGGGAAGCAACCACGCTGTATTCCGCGCGTGAGCAGGCCGCCATCGCCCTCACCGAGGAAATCACCCTCATCAGCCAAGATGGGGTGTCGGACGCAGCCTGGAGGGCGGCGAACGCCGCCTTTAGCCAGAAAGAGCTCGTCACCCTGATGGTGGCAATCTCAGCGATCAACGTCTGGAACCGATTCGCGATCGCTACCCATCAGGCGCTGCCCGCCGCAACCGCCTGAGAAGCACCGCTGACTGCCCAACCGCGCTGTCGGGCGGCCAACACTCGTCACGAGCGCGGGGCCTTGCTCCGATAGACTCGTTCGCGGATATCAGCTATCAAGGAGACTTCATGCCTATCGCAACCCCTGAGCAGTACGCAGAGATGCTCGACAAGGCGAAGGCCGGCGGCTTCGCTTACCCGGCGTTCAACGTGTCGTCTTCCCAAACTATCCACGCAGTGCTGCAGGGACTCAGCGAGGCAGGCTCCGACGGCATCATCCAGGTCACGACCGGCGGCGCAGATTACTTCGCTGGCCAGACCATCAAGAACCGGGCATCCGGTGCCCTCGCCTTCGCGGCATTCGCACACGAGGTTGCCAAGAACTACCCGATCACCGTGGCACTGCACACGGACCACTGCCCGAAGGATGCCCTGCCGGGCTTCGTCTTCCCCCTCATCGAGGCGTCGGAGGCCGAGGTCAAGGCTGGCCGCAACCCCATCTTCCAATCCCACATGTGGGATGGTTCTTCCGTACCGCTCGCAGAGAACCTTGAGATTGCCAAGGAGATCCTGCCGCGCATGAAGGCGATCCACGCGATCCTCGAAGTGGAGATCGGTGTCGTCGGCGGCGAGGAAGACGGCATCAACCACGAGATCAACGAGCACTTGTACACGACGCTCGATGACGCGATCGCGATGGTCGAGGCACTCGGTTTTGGAGAACAGGGTCGCTACATGGCAGCACTCACCTTCGGCAACGTTCACGGTGTCTACAAGCCAGGTAATGTCAAACTGCGCCCGGAGTTGCTCGGCGACATTCAGGCCGGAATTGCGGCAAAGTACAACAAGGGTGCCAAGCCACTTGACCTGGTATTCCACGGCGGGTCTGGCTCGACCGACGAAGAAATCGCTACGGCAGTGGCCAACGGCGTGATCAAGATGAATGTCGACACCGACACTCAGTACGCGTTTAGCCGTTCAATCGCCGACACCGTGCTCAAAAACTACGACGGTTTCTTGAAGGTGGATGGCGAAGTCGGCAACAAGAAGGTCTACGACCCGCGCTCGTGGGGCAAGCTCGCGGAAACCGCGATGGCTAAGCGGGTCATCCAGGCCACCGAGCAACTCGGCTCCGCCGGGCAGTCCGGCAAGTAGCACTCACTCGGTTCCGCGCTCACCCCTTTCCGGGGGCGCCTCGAAGCTCATGTTCATTAGGCGCCCCTCGCTCCAAGAAAGTCCTTCGAAGGCTGTCTTGAGAGTGAGGTAGTAGGGCGCTAGGTGCATCGTTCGTCTGCCCTCCGGCAGGGCGAGGTCCATGCTCACACCGACTGCCGTCGCGCCGTTGTCCTGCCCGCGCAGTTCCACCAGAACTGACTTGGATGCGGTGTTCGGCGCATCGA
>JBDTAD010000125.1:0-5559 GCA_039924815.1 Lacisediminihabitans sp. | reverse complement strand
GCCGGGATGCCCCCATCATCATAAAACTCGATACCTCGCGCGGGGCGGTCTCGACAGTGGTTCCCCATTTCTGGAGAAACTCTGCAACATTGGTCGCATCAAATGTCAAATGGGCGAACCCGAGTTCGCCAACCTCGTCGACTTCAAACTCGAACGAGGTCACGATACCGAAGTTCGCGCCCGCACCGCGCACCGCTCAGAACAGGTCAGGATTCTCCTGCTCGTCCGCTCGCACAACGGAGCCGTCTGCCAGCACCATCTCGACCGCGCGCAGGTGGTCGATCGTGAGACCGTGCTCGCGCACCAGCCAGCCAACGCCGCCAGCCGTCGCCAGACCACCGACTCCGACTCCGCCATAGTCGCCAGAGCTCAGAGCCCAGCCGTGAGGGGCAAGTGCAAGAGCGACATCCTTCCACCTGGCCCCTGGTTCGATTCGCACCCGCCTGGTCAATTCATCCATCACCTCAATGGCCTTCATCGGGGACAAGTCGATAATGATGCCTCCATCATTCGTCGATCGACCGCTGATGCCATGACCTCCGCTGCGCAATCCAAGCGGCACCTCGGGATTCGACCGTGCGAAAGCGAGCGCATCGACAACCTCACCGGTGTTGTGCACTTGGATCACCAGGCCGGGCGTCCCGCCGCGCAGGTAGGTCGATTTGACCCGCGAATAGCCCGCGTCGCCCGGCTCGATAGCGTTGGCGGCGATGGAGTCCGGGATCCGCTCATAATCGATCCCCTCGCGCCGCTTACTCAGCGCGAGGGAGTCGCGAACGATACCGCGTGCTGCACCGGACGTCACCACACCGCGCGAAGCATTCTCCCGGGCGACAGCCTCGCGGAGCGCTGGCGCCACCTCAGCCGCAAAGCGCTGCATTGTGTCAGGGTCATCGGCTGCCACGAGGAACGTGCCCACGCCATCATCGATGACATAGGGCAACAATTCCTCTACCCACTGCTCGCTCGGCCCCTGGAGAAAGCCACCGTGTGATGGCGAGAATTGGCCACCGATATTCACCAACCGGCGGATTTCACGCGGGTCGCGCCCCGCTTCGTGCGCTGCCTCGTCAATGATCGCGTTCGATGAGGCGAACTCACCCGGCTTCACATAAATGAGTGACGGCAACCACCCGTCGGCCTTGCGACCGGTCAGTCTCAGTATCCTCGGTTTGTATGCCCCGAGCCAAATAGGTATGTAGTGGGCCGGGGCCGGACCACGCTTCGCACCATCAAGATGGTAGTACTCGCCCTCGATCCGAAGGGGCGAACGTTCGCCAGCGTCCCAGATGCCGCGGATAACATCGATTGCCTCGCTCAGCGCGTCGACCGACTGCCCCGGTGTGAGACGTCGTCCACCCATGCTCTCAATCGCGTCCCAGAATCCCCCAGCTCCCAGACCGAGGCCCACTCGGCCTTGAGAGAGCAGGTCAAGGCTGGCAGCGGCTCGAGCCAAAACACCGGGCGGTCGGAGGGGAAGATTAAGCACATTGCCCGAGATCTGCACGCGCTCGGTGCGGGCGGCGACCCAGCTCATCAATGTCCACGTGTCGAGGTATCGTGCTTGGTACGGGTGGTCCTGAAAGGTCACCAGGTCATAACCGAGCTGCTCACTTAGCACGGCTAATGAGACCGTCGCCTCTGGTGGATTGTTCTCAGGGGTTATGAAGGTGCCGAACTGCAGTTCGTGCCCGTAATACATTGCTCTCCGTTCACCGTCTGATGTTCAGCTTTGTTGATGCGTCAACCATCATAGTACCTTTGGTTGACTCATCAACTACAATGACATCATGTCCAGTACAGCCCTTACCGATCGACAGGCCTCCGTTTGGGCGAGCTATCAACGCATGCGTACACAGCTCAGCGGCAGGCTCGGTCGCGAGCTCACTCGCGAGACTGGGCTCTCTGAAGCCGACTACGAAATTCTCTCTGCCATCATCGACTCGCCCGACAGTTCGGTGCGCTCGTTGGCCTTGCGCTGCGGATTGAGTTGGGAGAAAAGCCGTCTCTCGCATCAGCTGCGGCGGATGACCGAACGCGGTCTCGTTGTTCGCGATGAATGCGCCGAAGACAACCGCGGGTTTATCGTTCGCGCGTCTGAGGCCGGTCGCCTGGCCGCTGAGGCTGCCCGCAATCACCACGAAGCGGCTGTGCGACGTTACGTGACAGATGTTCTCAGCGCCGAGCAACTCGATTCACTGGACACCATTGCCAACATTGTGCTTACAACAATCGAACGCGAAGACCCCCACGCATGACCAGCAGGCCGCGACTGATAACCTCCTTGCATGGGAGCCCGCGTACAACGAGTTGACCTGCCCGGCATTGGAATGCGCCACGACCTGCTCACAGCGGGCGGGCGCAGGATCAGCATCGTCTCGCACCGTTCTGGTGAGCGCGACCTCGCGATCTTCGACAGGGACGACCCAGACTCCAGCAGCGATTCTGTGGCGCTCACGGACGACGAGGCAGTAGCCCTCGCCGACGTTCTCGGCGCCTCGCTGCTCCTCGGACAACTCGCCGGTCTCGGCGACCAAACCGCAGGCATCTTCACCGAGCAGATCTCGCTACCCTTCGACTCCGCCTATATCGGGCGCCCGATGGGCGACACCAAAGCCAGAACCCGCACGAGCGCTTCCATCGTGGCGATCGTGCGCGGCTCGAATATCGTTGCCTCCCCCACCCCCGACGTCATCCTCGAGCCCGGCGACATCATCGTCGCCGTTGGCACTCGAAGCGGACTCGACTCCCTGAGTCGTTTGATCGCCAACGACCCAAACTAACCAGGTCGCGTTATGCATAACACGACCGTGTTGCTCGTCGAAGTAGGCGCGCTACTCCTTGGCCTGAGCATCCTCGGTCGTCTGGCGATCCGCATCGGGGTGTCGCCAATCCCGCTCTACCTGCTCGCCGGGCTCATCTTTGGCAAGGGTGGATTTGCTCCGATGGATGCAAGCGAAGATTTCTTCGCCGTCGGCTCCGAGATCGGCGTGATTTTACTGCTCGCGATGCTCGGACTCGAGTACTCCGCGGGCGAGCTCATGAAAAACCTCAAGGAGTCCCGCGTTGCCGGGCTGCTCGACGGACTCTTCAATGCCCTTCCAGGAGCGGCGTTTGGCTTGATCCTCGGCTGGGGACCGGTCGCTGCTGTGGCCCTTGCCGGCATCACCTGGGTATCGTCCTCCGGCGTGATCGCCAAGGTGATGCGGGACCTTGGCCGGCTCGGTAACCGTGAAACCCCGGTCATCCTCTCTATTCTCGTGATCGAAGATCTCGCCATGGCGTTTTATCTTCCGGTGTTGTCGGCGCTCGTGATCGGAGCGGGAATACTGGAGGGGGCGACCACCGTGGTCGTCGCAGTGTCCGTCGTCGTGGTAATCCTCTACGTTGCGCTCAGGCACGGCCGACTCGTGGCCAAGTTGTTCTCGGTGCAGCACCCGGAACCACTGCTGCTGGGTGTACTTGGCCTAACCATGCTGGTCGCTGGAGCCGCCGAGAAAGTCAGTGTCTCTGCTGCCGTCGGTGCCTTCCTCGTGGGGATCGCGATCTCTGGGCCTGTGGCTGAACAGGCGGCCAAGGTGCTCACACCATTGCGCGATCTCTTCGCCGCAGTGTTCTTTGTCTTCTTCGGTCTCGCTACCGACCCGAACGACATTCCCCCTGTGCTGCTCCCGGCCCTCGGACTCGCGGCGGTCACGATGGGCACGAAGTTCCTCAGCGGCTATCTCGCGGCCAAAAGGGCTGGACTCGGCGCCCCGGGTCGCTGGCGCACGGGACTTACCCTCACCCCTCGCGGTGAGTTTTCGATCGTGATCGCCGGCCTCGCGGTGACGGCCGGGATAGAGCCGCGACTGGCACCTCTTGCGACGGCGTACGTGCTCATCACGATCATTGTCGGCCCGATGCTGGCTCGCATCCCCGACTCGCCACGGTTCAAAGCAAGGATGCGCCGCGCGCCCGCGATTTAGTCCTCGTCGAGAACCCGGGGTCCGCCTCGAGAATCAATGGTCGCAAGCACAACAGCGGTGACCGACATGATCAGCATGATGCTGCCGAGAGGGTTGGACAGCCCGATCACAAGTCCGAGACCCGGCTCGGTCCCACGAGTCAGGATCGTCTGCAAACCAGTCGCGGTGACATCCGGAATCATCATTCCAAGCAGGACGCCGCAGCCCCACGCGGCGATGGTTGTTCCGATCGTCGCGGTTCGAACTCGATAACCGCACCGAACAGCGCGAAAGACGCCCCGTCCGATGAAGAAGTGCAGCACGACCACCGCGACTCCGAGTGTGAGCGCATAGGTGGCGGTGAGGCTGCCACCCACGCCAAACAGGAAGCGCCCGAACCCAATCCAGCTCGCGAGGAGAACGCCAGCGGCCACGATGACGATGCCGAAGGTGCCGGGTCGTGCAGGAGCAGAGGTGGATGACTCAGCATCCATCGGTCGTATGGTCACAGAGATGATTCCCTCGCGTTTGTAACACCAGCTGTCTCTCCACCGTAATGAAGCCGACCTGCGGATACTAATCGATGAAGCCCAGCGCTAGCTGCCCGAGCGGCCCAGGGGCTCCGCATAGTTCGTAACGAGGGGGATCGGACCGGTCAGCAAGGCTTCGAGCGGTGCATCCGTCTTCTCTGAACGCACGAAGGCGATGCCGGCAAGGATGAGCCCACCACCGATAAATTGCAGGATCGTCAGCTTCTCGCTCAGTAGCAGCCAGGCGTAGAAGGTTGCGAACACGACCTCAAGAAGGCCCACGAAGGACGCGAGGCGGGAGCCGAGCTTGGCTGTCGCCGTAATGCTGCTGGCGTAGGCGATCGCGGTGGCAGCGATGCCTACAACAAGTAACGGCACCCACCATGGCGCGGACTCGCCCAACAGGCGCACGTCGCTGAAACTTACCCGGAACGGAATGACCCCGATCAGTCCGGCGAGCCCCAACGCAAGCCCGCCGAGGAGCAGGCCGGATGCGGCAAGCGCGACCGACGGAAGGCCGTCGCTCGGCCGTGCAGCGACAACGTAGTAAACGGCACAGCCGATCATCGCGGCAAGGGCGAAAACAAGACCAAGCAGATCGAAACCCGCCGAGCCCGACGGGGAGATCACGAAAACCAGCCCCAGCAACGCGACGACGGAACCAATCAGCACAACCGCCTTCGGCACACTGCGGGTTCGCACCCAGACCACCACAACAAGAAGCAGTGGCGCCATGTACTCGATCAGGATGGCCGTGCCCACCGGAATACGCTCGATCGCGGCGAAGTAAAACAGCTGGCACGCGGCGACACCGATCAGTGCCATGCCGAGCACTCGCCACCGTGCACGCCACAGGACGGACCAGTTGCCACGAAGTGAATACACCGCGAACGGCGCGAGCAGCACTGCCCCGGTCAGTGCCCGCACGGTCACCGCTGCTCCGGGACTCCACCCGGCTTCGAGCATCGGTTTACTAAATGCTCCAGAGAGTCCAAAACTCGCCGCCGCCAGCACGGCGATGGCGAGACCGACGGTTGTCGATGAGCGTTTCATGGGACTCCTGAAGAAGAATTGCTGGGGTT
>JBDTAD010000124.1:0-9299 GCA_039924815.1 Lacisediminihabitans sp. | reverse complement strand
AACTTTTGAATTTTTCTGAACTTAATATCGACCAGGACATGATTGACGCTCTCGCTGAGCATGGCATCCTGGAGCCGTTCCCCATCCAGGCGCAGACGATTCCCATGGGTCTCGCCGGGCAAGATGTCATCGGCCAGGCCAAGACGGGAACGGGCAAGACCCTCGGATTCGGACTCCCTCTGCTGCAGGAACTCGGGCTCAACCCCGCTCCCGGGGTGCAGGCGCTCGTCGTCGTACCCACGCGTGAACTGTGCGTTCAGGTCGCGGAAGACCTCGTCATGGCCTCGAAGAACCGCGCAACCAAAGTTGTTGCTATCTACGGCGGCAAGGCTTACGAGGGCCAGGTCGAGCAGCTGAAAGACGGCGCTCAGGTTGTTGTCGGCACACCAGGTCGCCTCCTCGACCTCGCCAGCCAGCACATGCTGTCGCTGAAGAACGTCAAGGTGATGGTGCTCGACGAGGCAGACAAGATGCTCGACCTCGGGTTCCTTTCCGACATCGAGAAGCTGTTTGCGCAGACCTCGCCCACCCGCCACACCATGTTGTTCTCCGCGACGATGCCGGGGCCGATTGTCGCCCTCGCGCGGCGCTTCATGAACAAGCCGATCCATATCCGCGCCACCGACCCCAACGAGGGTCTCACCCAGGCGAACATCCGGCACATCGTCTACCGGGCGCACGCGCTCAACAAGGACGAGGTCATTGCGCGCATCCTGCAGGCGGAGGGCCGCGGCAAGACCGTGATCTTCACCCGTACCAAGCGGGCGGCGGCCAAACTCGTCGAAGAACTCAACGACCGCGGGTTCAATGCCGCCGCCGTGCACGGAGACCTCAATCAGGAACAGCGCGAGCGCGCCATGGCCGCGTTCAAAGCGGGCAAGAAAGACATCCTGATCGCTACGGATGTCGCGGCTCGCGGTATCGACGTCGATGACGTCACGCACGTGATCAATCACACCATCCCCGAAGACCACGATGCCTACCTGCACCGCGTCGGCCGCACCGGTCGCGCCGGCAAGACCGGCATCGCCGTGACCTTCGTTGACTGGGATGACATGCACAAGTGGTCACTCATCAACAAGGCGCTCGACATGGGGCAGCCCGAACCGCTGGAGACCTACTCTTCGTCGCCGCACCTCTTCGCTGACCTCGACATCCCCGCAGATGCCAAGGGTCGCCTGAAGACTGCTGGTCCGGCCAAAGAGCGCGAGCCACGATCCGCTATTGCGTCTGCTTCGGGTCGCGGCGGCGATCGCGGTGGATCACACGGCTCCCGCGAAGGAGGTTCTCGTGACGGTGGCTCCCGCGACGGTGCTTCCCGTTCGGGAGGCCAGCGCTCCGGTGCTCCGCGTGAACGCACCCGCAGCAGTGGCGTCTCCGAGGCGACTCGTGCCGATCCCGTTCAGCGCTCTGAGGGCGCAGGCACTCACGATGGCACGGGTCCGACCCGCCGCCGCCGCAACCGCACGCGTCGCCCGAGTACGGGCAGCACTCCCCCCTCCGCCGCGTAGCCCACATCTGCGCCCTCCACGCGCCAGAAACTGCCAGCTCGCGCCAGACGTTTGTGGCGCAGCGAGCTTGCTTATGGCGCGCGGAGCCGCAGATACGGAACTTAGGTACGCAACTTAGCCGCGGAACGGCACCGTACCGGTCGCCTCGGTGACGATTCGCTCGAGCACTTCGGGTTCTGTGGTGTTCTCGGCGAGCCGGTTGGGCTTTCCCCCACCGTGGTAGTCGCTGGAGCCCGTGACGACCAGTCCGTACTTCTCCGCAAGCTCATAGAGCCTGGCTTTGCCGTCGTCGGTGTTCTCACGGTGATGAATCTCGAGGCCGAAAAGGCCCGCGTCCACGAGCATCCCGATTTGCACATCCGGCACCACGTTGTCGCGGCCGCGCGTACCAGGATGCGCGAGCACCGGCACTCCCCCGGCCGCGCGCACGAGCTTGACCGCGGTGAGCGGGTCCGGCGCGTAATGCGGCTCGTAATATCCGGTTCGCGGATGCAGGATGCTCGCGAAGGCGGCGCTGCGGTTCGGTACGTGCCCCTTAGCCACGAGTGCATCGGCGATGTGGGGACGACCGACGGTCGCACCCTCGCTCGTCTGCGCCAGCACATCCGACCATTGAATGTCGTAGTCAACCGAGAGCCGTTGCACAATGCTCTCCGCCCGGCGCAGCCGTGCCTCACGGATTCGCGCGGTCTCCGCGATGATGCCGCCGTTGGCCGGATCGAAGAGATATGCCAGCAGGTGCACGCTCTTCCACTCATAGCGCGTCGACAATTCCATTCCGGGAATGACCGTGATACCGGTGCCGGATGCGGCGGCGAACGCCTCCTGCCAGCCGGCGGTGGAGTCGTGGTCGGTCAGCGCCACCGTGCCGAGGCCAGCCTCTATGGCGGCGCGAATCAGCTGCGCGGGAGTCTCCGTGCCATCCGAAACACTGCTGTGAGTGTGTAGATCGATCGGACCCGGCATGCTGCCATGTTAAGCCCCCACGCAGCTTCACCCCCGCACGAGCAGTTAGGGTAAGGGGCCATGTTTCGCCGAATCCTCGCCTCCATTGCGCTGATCATCGCTGCCGCCGGGCTCCTCGTGATTGCTTGGCCGAGTCTCTTTCACCTTCAACGAGCACCGTTCATCGCTCAGCTGGTGTCGCTGCGAGGTGCAGCAGTCGCCGCCGCCTTCGTGGCCGTGGTGATACTGCTGTTGCTCGTACTGGTGAGCCGCGCATTCCGGCGTTTTGGCTCAGCGCTGGCGTTGCTCGTTCTCGTCTTCGGCCTCGTCAACGTTGCTGTGCTCGCCACCCGCGGCATCGGCAATCCGTCGTTCACGACCAAGTCCAGCTCAGACATCACAGTGCTGTCGTGGAACACTCTCGGGGACGCGCCTCACGCTGAGGGCATTGCGTCCCTCGCGCTAGAAACCGGCGCCGATGTCGTGACGCTGCCCGAGACCACCAAAGCGACGGCGGATGCTGTCGCCGCCATCATGCAGGCGGGTGGACATCCGATGACCGTGCACTCGATCGCGTTCGGTCACGTGTCTAAGTCCAGATCGACCTCGTTGCTGATGAGCACCAGACTTGGCAAATATCGGCTCGATGGCACCGTGGGCACTACTTCTACCCTGCCGACCATCGTCGCCCGACCTGTCACCGGCTCCGGCCCGAGCATCATCGCGGTGCACGCCGTCTCTCCAATGCCGAGCGAGCTCGGACACTGGCGTTCAGACCTCACCTGGCTCTCGAAACAGTGCACGGGCAACACGATCATGGCGGGAGACTTCAACTCCACGCTCGACAACATGGTCGGACTCGCGACTTCTGGCAAGAGTTTTGGCAACTGCACGGATGCCGCCAGCGTCACCAAGAACGCCGCCGTAGGAACCTGGCCCACCGCGCTCCCCGCCCTGCTCGGTGCTCCGATAGACCACGTCATGGTCACCGATGGCTGGCGCGTTACCGGGATGCGCGTGATCGAGAATCAGGACAACGCTGGCAGCGATCACCGACCGATCGTCGCGCAGCTTCAGCATGCACGCTAACCGGGCACTTAGCCATGCGGCAAGACAATGCCCAGTCCAGCGCGAGACAATGGAGCATGGCCGAATCGAAAGCTGACGCTCCGCGCGCTACCTCCAACCGTTCAACCACTCCCGTCTCCAGCACGTTCAAGGATTACATCTCGGGCAATTGGGCTGAACGAACGGATGCCCTCCCTGCACCCAGGGAGCAGGCCGCGTTCGCTGCGGCACGGCGGCAGCGCGTGTCTGAGCAGCACCCAGGCAAGCGACTGATCGTCCCCGCGGGAGCGGCAAAGGTGCGCTCCAACGACACCGACTACGCCTACCGCGCGCACTCGGCCTTCGCGCACCTCACCGGGTGGGGTTCAGACAGTGAGCCGGATGCGGTGCTCGTGATGGAACCGAGCGCAAGCGGGCACGACGTCACCTTGTACTTCCGCGAGCGTGCAGGACGCGACTCCGACGAGTTCTACGCGAACCCCGAGATCGGCGAATTCTGGATCGGCCCGCGCCCGTCCCTTGCGCAGGTCTCGGCCGATCTCGGCATCACTACCGCGGGCATTGCCGACCTCGATGCCGTTCTCGAAAGCACCGACGCAAACGCCGTTGTTGTGCGTGAGGCCGACCGGGAAATCACGGATCGGGTTGACTTTCAGCGGCTCATTTCAAGTCGGAGTGACGCCGCTGGTGATTTCGCATTCGTAGCCGATGGCAACACATTCGAACAGGACGACGCAGAGCTCGCACGCGACCTCTCGGAACTGCGCCTGGTCAAAGATAGCTACGAGATCGAACAGATGCGCCTCGCCGTCGCTGCCACCAAGCAGGGCTTCGATGACGTGATCGCCGACCTGCCCTCGATCGTCGCCCATCCCCGCGGCGAGCGCCTAGTCGAGGGCACCTTCAACCGGCGCGCCCGCGCGGAGGGCAACACCGTGGGCTACGACACGATCGCCGCATCCGGCGCACGCGCCTGCATCCTGCACTGGACCCGCAACGACGGCCCAGTCAAGCCCGGCGAGCTCATCCTGCTCGACGCGGGCATCGAGCTCGACAGCTACTACACCGCGGACATCACCCGCACGCTGCCCATCAGCGGCACCTTCACCGAGACTCAGCGGCAGGTGTACGAAGCCGTGCGCGAGGCGGCGGATGCTGCCTTTGCGATCGTGAAGCCTGGCATCCGATTCCGCGAGATCCACGCCGCGGCCATGGCCGTGATTGCCGAGAAGACCGCGGAGTGGGGCATGCTGCCGGTGAGCGCCGCCGAGTCTATGAAGCCCGAGAACCAATTCCACCGCAGGTATATGGTGCACGGCACCTCCCACCACCTCGGGATTGACGTGCACGACTGCGCGCAGGCGCGCCGGGACCTCTACATCGACGGCGTGCTCGAAGCTGGCATGGTGTTCACGATCGAGCCCGGCCTGTACTTCCAGCCCGACGATCTCACCGTGCCCGAAGAATTCCGCGGCATCGGCGTGCGCATCGAAGACAACATCCTCGTCACCGCGGATGGTGCAGAGAACCTCTCCATCGGCATTCCCAGGACCGCGGATGACGTGGAGGCCTGGCTGCGCGGGTAGCCCAGCCAAACCCGCTGCCCGCGGAATCAGGTCGGTCGTCACAGCACTCTCGCCTCTTGCTAGTGTTTTCCCCTGTGAGCGCTCCCGGTCAACCCGCATCCGGTGTCAGCCGGGTGAGTAACCGCAGCTGGCGCAATGCCGTCTTCGTCTTGTTCGCGCTGGGTGGCATCGCGATATCCACTTGGGGGCCGAGGCTCCCCAGCATCCGTCACGATCTCGGGATCGGCGACGCGGCAATCGGGCTCGCCCTCGCGGGGGTAACCATCGGTTCGATTGCGGGTCTGGGTGCTTCTTCTGCGATTTTGTCATGGCTGGGCAATCGCAGAGCCCTGTTCGGATGTATCGTCCTGGTGGCTGTGGGTGTGGCCGGAGTCGGCTTGGGCGCGGGCATAACCCACTCACTCCCGGCGACCACAATCAGTTTCGTGCTGATGGGCTTCGGAATCGGCTCGGTCGACGTCATGATCAACGTCGAGGGAGCCGCTGTTGAGCGGGCCTCCGCTCGCACCCTGATGCCCCTGATGCACGCGGGATGGTCAGCTGGGTCAATCCTCGGCGCGGGGATCGGTGCAGCGTGCGCCGCACTCCGCGTCGACTTCGCCTGGCAGTTCCTCGGCGAAGCGGTCTTGATCATTGCGCTCGGCACAGCGGCAGTGCGCTTCCTACCGCAGGGCACTCACGTCGTGGACGCCGGCGAACGCCCGCCCGTAGCGCAACGGATTGTCCTATGGCTTCGCGGATGGACGCACGGCCGACTCCTGCTCATTGGGCTGGTGATGTTCGGCGTGGAGCTTGGCGAAGGCACAGCGAATAGCTGGCTGACCCTGGCGGTAAAAGACGGACACCAGCAGACGGATGCCGTCGCCGCGCTCTTCTTCGTTGCTTTCGCCGCGGGTGAGACCGCCGCGCGTGTCGCCGGTGGCTCACTCGTCGACCGACTGGGCCGCGTCAAGACCGTGCGGTTCACCGTGCTGCTCGGGGTCGTTGGACTCGTGCTCTTTATCTTCGGCGGCCCAGCCTGGGTCGTGCTTGTCGGAACGGTCCTCTGGTCGATCGGCGTCTCGATGGGCTTTCCGCTCGGGATGTCCGCAGCGGCAGACAGCGGACCGAACCCCGCCGCGCAAGTCAGCGTCGTCGCCTCGATCGGCTATCTGGCGAACCTTGGTGGACCGCCGGTGATCGGAGCCCTGTCTGAGCACTTCGGCATCCTGGGCGCGCTCTGGCTCGTCGTTGTCCTGCTCGGAGTGGGCTTCGCCGCGGCGGGTGCCCTAGCGATCAAGCAGCGACAGCACTCAGAAGAGAAGTAGCGCCTACGGCGTCGGCGTGGGCCGAGCCAGCAACTCCTGCGCGCGAATGAGCAGGTTCGGGTCGACGATTATCTCGTACTTGCTCGCGAGTACCTGGTGGGTGGAGGTGAAGTCTCGGCGCTTACGGCCGACGGTGTAGTTGACGATGCCGAACAGCATCCCGAAGCCCGCACCGATGAGAGCGGCCGCCCCGACATACACGGTGGCATTTGCCGAGGGCGAGAAGATAAAGAGCACAAGGCCCAGGAAGAGCCCGAACCAGGCCCCGCTCACCGCTCCAGCTACTGCTGCACGACCATAGGTGAGCTTGCCGGTGACGCGCTCCACGGTCTTCAGGTCGCTTCCGACGATGGCAACCTGCTTCACGGGAAACTCCGCCTTAGCAAGATGATCAACGACCGTCTGTGCCTCGGCATAGGTCTCGTAACTACCCAGCACATCCCCCCTGGGGAGGGTCGGGATGACCGGGCCGCGCCGCTGGAATAGGTTCTGGCCACTCATGTGACTCATTATCCCCGGTAAAGCTCTGAACTGGCCTGAGCGACGACTTTGCTTACACCCCGCGAACCGACCCCGAAGGCTCCGAAAACCGCCGTAGAGAGTGGCTGGAGGTCTAAGTTAGAGAGTGTGAGCGCCACGAGAGTCTTCGTCGCCCGACTGGTCGGGTGCTCCGTTTTCGACCCCGAGGGTGACAAGGTCGGCCGAGTGCGCGATGCGCTTGTTGTCTACCGCAACACATCATCACCCCGCGTCGTCGGGCTCATCGTCGAGGTGCCGGGCAGGCGTCAGATTTTTCTCTCCATCGGCAGGGTAACGAGCATCGGCTCAGGCCAGATCATCACTACCGGACTCATCAACATGCGCCGCTTCGAACAGCGTGGCGGTGAGGTTAGAGTGATTGCCGAATTGCTCGGTCGCAAGGTCACCATGAACGATGGATCCGGTACAGCCACGATTGAAGATGTTGCGATCGAGGAAGGTAACGATGCAACGTGGTCGGTCTCCGAACTCTTCGTCCGTCGCCCCAAGCCAAGTGGAAGCCCCTTCGCCAAGGGACAGACGCTCTTCGCGCAGTGGAGCGAGGTGCGCGAGGACCACGGCTCACGCGAGGCACAATCCGCCACCCAACTGCTCGCCACCTATGAAGATCTGCTCCCAGCAGACCTTGCCAACGCCCTACTCGATCTGCCTGAGCAGCGGATGCTCGAGGTCGCAGACGAGATGTCCGATGAGCGCCTCGCTGACGTGCTCGAGGAGATGCCGGAGAGCGAGCAGGTAGGCATCCTGAACCAGCTCGAAGACAACCGCGCCGCAGACGTGCTCGATCAGATGCAGCCGGATGACGCGGCCGACCTCATCGCCCAGCTCAGCGAGGAGCGCGGCGAGACCCTGCTCGAGCTCATGCAGCCCGAAGAGGCCGACGACGTGCGCATGCTCCTCGCCTACGCACCAGACACTGCCGGCGGGCTCATGACCACCGAGCCGATAATCGTGACCGCAGACGCCACGGTGGCGGAGGGCCTCGCCCTCATCCGTCGTCACGAGCTCGCCCCGGCACTCGGTGCTGCAATCTGCGTGACGCTGCCACCGTACGAACCTCCCACCGGCCGATTTCTCGGCATGGTGCATTTTCAACGCATGCTGCGCTATCCGCCCAATGAACGCCTCGGTACCCTGATCGACCAGAAGCTTGACCCGGTGCGCGCGGATGCCTCTGCCGCGGAGGTTGCGCGCATCCTGGCTAGCTACGACCTGGTCTCAGTACCGGTCGTTGATGAGAATCACCGACTCGTCGGGGTGGTGACCATTGACGATGTCCTCGACTATCTGCTGCCGGACGACTGGCGAAGTCACGACGAAGACCAACCTCTCCCCCCACGGGAGAGAGCTAGGCAGTCCGCAGTTGCGACCACGACTGCCCCGATAGCGATCCAGCACGTGCACCGCACACCCACTCGGACGAGGAGGACAGGCAATGGCCAGAGCTAACCGCGAAGAGCTGCCCCTGGACTCTCCCAAAGGGCTGCGCACGAGCTTTGTGCCGAGGTTCCGTGGAGCGGGCAATCGCGACCGGCTGGGCCGCATTTCTGAGACTTTTGCGCGCGGCATGGGCACGCCGTGGTTCCTCGCAGGACTCACGCTGTTTAGCATCGTGTGGCTCACCTACAACGTCACGGCCCCGCTCGCCTGGCGTTTCGACTCCGCTGCCAATGGGTTCACCGCGCTTACCCTGATTCTTTCGCTCCAGGCGTCGTATGCCGCACCGCTCATCCTGCTCGCGCAGAACCGACAGGATGACCGCGAGCGAGTACAGATCGTGCAGGACCGGCAACGTGCGGAGCGAAACCTCAACGACACCGAGTACCTGGCCCGCGAGGTCGTCGCGCTTCGTCTCGCGATGAAAGATATGGCAACGAAAGAGTTCATTCGGGCAGAGCTACGATCCCTGCTGGCCGACCTTGACGAACAACACACTGCACACCAAGACAAAACGGACGAGGTGACCGCGGAGTGAGCCATCGACGGCTCCGCAATCATGACAAGCCCTGAGCTACAGAACACCGAAGCATCCGATCCTGAGGGCCCAACCCTCGTGCATGACCCCACTCCGCTCGAACGCCAGGTGTTCCGCGCGTTGACGCAGGTAATCGATCCCGAGATCCGAAAACCCATCACCGAACTCGACATGGTGAGTTGGATCACCGTGACGGATGCCGGTGAGGCGAGCGCAGAAATCAAACTCACCATCGTCGGCTGCCCCGCCGCGCGCACCATCGAGAACAACGTGCGCGATGCGATCGCCGCGGTGCCCGGCGTCACCGCCGTCGATCTCGTGATGACCTCGATGACCGCCCCGGAGCGCAACCAACTTACCGACAAGC
>JBDTAD010000123.1:0-2511 GCA_039924815.1 Lacisediminihabitans sp. | reverse complement strand
GGGTGATGTCGTTGCGATCCGCGTAGCTCTGCAACGCCGTTTCAGTGGCGGGCCCGATGCCGCGTTTGGGAGTGTTCATGATGCGGCGCAGGGCGAGCGGATCAGCGGGGTTGGCAACCGCGATCAGATAGCCGATCGCATCCTTGATTTCGGCACGCTCGTAGAACTTGGTGCCGCCGAGCACCCGGTACGGCAGGGCAGAGCGGATGAAGATTTCTTCGAGCGCACGGGTCTGCGCGTTTGTGCGATAGAAGACCGCGACGTCTTTGTAGCTGACACCGGCCTCGCGCAGCGCGAGAATTTCATCCGCAATGAACTGCGCCTCATCGTGCTGGGTATAGCCGGTGAAGCCCACGATCTTGTCGCCCGTGCCGATGGTGGTGAACAGCTTCTTGTCTTTGCGATCGAAGTTGTTGGAGATCACCGAGTTCGCGGCATCGAGGATGTTCTGGGTCGAGCGGTAGTTCTGCTCGAGCAGCACCACCTTGGAGCGCGGAAAGTCACGCTCGAACTCGACGATATTGCGGATGTCCGCGCCGCGGAACGCATAGATCGACTGATCGCTGTCGCCGACCACAGTGAGCGACGGTGCCTCGAGCGCCTTGGTGGGATCCCGCAACGGCTGGCCATCGAATCCGACCGCGTCTTCGAGAAGATCGGTGCGGGGGATCTTGGTGAGCTCTCGGATGAGCGAGTACTGGGCGTGGTTCGTGTCTTGGTACTCGTCAACCAGGATGTGACGGAACCGACGCTGATACAGCGCGGCCACCTGCGGGAAGGCTCGGAACAGGTAGACCGTCTGCCCGATCAAGTCGTCGAAGTCGAAGGCATTTGCCCGGGTGAGGCTGCGCGTGTACTCGCGAAAAATCTCGAGAAACACCCGCTCTGCTGGATCGGCAAAGTTCGCATCTCTGGCGTAGGACTCCACGTCGTGCAGCTCGTTCTTGAGCTTGGAAATCTTGCCGAGCGCCTTGCTCGGGGTGAAACCGAAGCTGTCGGCATCCAGCTGCTTGATGATGCGCTTGACGAGTGCCTTGCTGTCGGCGGAATCGTAGATGGTGAAGGACTTGCTGTAGCCGAAGTGCTCGGCCTCGCGGCGAAGGATGCGCACGCAGGCGGAGTGGAAGGTGGAGATCCACATTCCTTCAGCCGACTGCCCGAGGAGCGACTGCACCCGCTCGCGCATCTCAGAGGCGGCCTTGTTCGTGAACGTGATCGCGAGGATCTGGCTCGGCCAGGCATCCCGCGTCTCGATGAGGTGAGCGATGCGGCGCGTGAGCACGCTGGTCTTGCCGGAACCTGCGCCCGCGACAATGAGCAGCGAGGGGCCACGATATTCGACGGCCTCGAGTTGCCGCGGATTTAGGCCTTCGAGGAGTGGAGATGTGCCGGCCGCGCCAGGCTCAAGGATGAAGGTCATGTCCGCCCAATTGTAGGCTGCACCTGCGACCTCCGCCCGCCCCTCTCGCGCCCGGCTGCCCTGCGTCTGTCCCGCGCCGCGTCTGTCCCGCGCGCCCAAGGCTCCTCCGCCCTACCCAAATGAAGGCAATCCAGCCGCGAGCTACCAGCGTTCCCCGTCAACCCGGCCGCAGCATCCGTAAATGCCTTCATTTGGGACAGCCGACTACTCCTGCACTCGGGATGATGGGCGGCTGGCATCCACAAGATTCTCGCTTGGGTAATGCGGTACGCCGGCGCACTGCATCCTCGTGACATGAGATCCCTCCAGCAAACGATCCGCGAGCTCGGCAACCTGGCCGCGACGCACGAGCTCTATGCCGCGGGCTTCCACAAACAACAGCTTCGGGTCGCCGTCGCGCGAGGAGAAATCCAGCGGGCTCGGCAGGGGTGGTACAGCACGCCGGATGTGAACCTGCTACTCGTTCAGGCTGCGCGCGTCGGCGGTCGACTCGGCTGCATATCCGGGGCCGCGCTCCACGGTTTGTGGCTTCCCCCGCGCGAAAATCTCCACGTGATCGTTGACCACACCAGCTGTCGCTTGCGCACCGCGACGAACATGCGCCAGCGACTAGCAGAATTGCCCTCGAGCGTGACGCCGCATTGGCACCTCAACAGCGTCGGAGACCCGCGCCTCCTTCTGGGTCCGATGGCCTGTCTAGAGGATGTCATCCGCTGCCAGCCACCCGAGTACGCGATGGCGATCGCCGACAGTGCGCTCCGCCACCCCTCTCCTTGGAAGCCTGCTCTGATCACGTTGAGCGAGTGGAAGAGCCTGCTTGAACGAATGCCGAGCCGAGCACGGATGCTGGGCCCAGCCGACGGAATCTGCGAGAGCGGCACGGAGTCCATTACGTGGTTCAGGCTAGCTAAGTTCACCTTGCCGATTCGACGCCAGGTATGGATCGGCGGCAAGCGAGTCGACTTCCTCATCGGGCGCAGACTCGTTGTAGAGATCGACGGTGCCGAATACCACACCGACCCAGAGCGTTTCGAGGCCGATCGAACCCGGGATGCTGAGCTCACCGCTCTCCACTACATCGTCCTACGCTT
>JBDTAD010000122.1:0-6375 GCA_039924815.1 Lacisediminihabitans sp. | reverse complement strand
AATGAGAAGGGCAACCGTGACCCGATCCCGGTTCCCGTGGTGTCGAGAGTTCTAGCCGGTGAGTCTGTGACGGTCAATATTCCGCTGGATGGCATCGACCCGGATGGAGACTCCGTACAGCTACTTGGATTCCCGAGCAGCCCCACCCTCGGTTCGGTAACCGACAGCGGCCCAGGCTACTTTGTGTATCAGTCCTCCGCAGCGGCCGCGGGCACCGACACCTTCAGCTATCAGGTGTACGACGCCTACGGCGCTACGGGCGACGGTGAAGTCAAGATTGCGGTCATCCCCCAACCAAAGTCACTGCAGCCGCCTGACGCTGTGCCCGACAACCTGTCGGTTCGCCCAGGCCGCATTGCTCAGGCTGACCTGCTGGCTAACGACTCGGATCCGCAGGGCGCACCGATCAAGGTGTCGAAAAAGCTCATCGATGTGCCGAAGGGCATCGATGCGAAGATTGTCGACGGTCAATACCTCGTTGTGAAGGCACCGAACACCGAGCAGACGTTCTCGGTGCGCTATGAGCTGACCAATAACCGAGGTGGTTCAGCGATGAGCTACGCGCTGGTGAAGGTGACGGCGGCGGCACCCTTGTTGCCGCCGGTGGCATCTGACTATGCCGTCAAGACGAAAGCGATCGCGGGCAAAAAGACGGCAGACATTTCGCTTTTCCCCACCTCGGCGTTCAATCCGTCAGGCCTGACCGATGACATGAAGGTTACCTTTGAAGGGCCTAACGCGAGCTCCGCGGTGAATCTGAGCGCGCCAGGAAAAGTGCGGGTGACGCCGGGTAAGACCAGACAGGCCATTGCGTACCGCGTGACCAACGAGAAAGATCATCTGAGCGCGGTCGCGTTCATCCTGGTGCCTGCGGCGGTCACTGACTCCTATGCCGATCCGCCCATTATCGACCCCGCGCTGCCCACTCAGTACGTCAGCATGAATGAGACGAAGACCTGGAACCTTAAGGACATCCTCAAGGTGCCCTCGGGCCGGGATGCATGGATCACTGACAAGAAGACCGTCAGCGCGCTGCAAAGCAATGGTGACCCGATCTACGTCGACAAGGACACGCTGAAGTTCACGCCGGTGAGGGACTACCGGGGGCCAGCCTCGATCAACTTCACGGTGACCGATGGGGCATCGCTCAACGACCCGAAGGGCAACAAGGCCAACCTGCGCCTGAATATCGTCGTGGGCGACCCGCAATTCCGCGACACCCCACCCGAATTCACGTCTCCGGACACGCAGGTCGAGGTGGGCGAGAAAACAACAATCGACCTGCGCAAGTCGACCGCCCAGCCGAACCCGCAGATCCTGCAGGAAGTGACCTACTCAGACATCAGTTCTGACAATTCGAAGGTCACACCGAGCCTCAACGGATCTGAGCTCACCATCAGCACGCCGCGCAATACCCCTAAGGGCACCACGGCGACGCTGAAGGTCACATTGCGCTCGGATAAGTTCACGGTTCCCGGAACTATCCAAGTCACGGTGGTGGGTTCTACGCGTCCACTCGCGGTCGCGGTCACGGATGCAGTGGAGGCTCAACGCGGAGACCCAGCGACCGTCGTGCATCCGCTGACCAATGATTCGAATCCGTTCCAGACGACAGGTGAACCGCTTACCGTGGTGGACGCCCAGGTGCAGAACACGGGCGAGCCTGCCACGATCTCGTTCACCAAGGACTCGGTGAAGATTGTGCCCAGTCCCACGCTGAAGAGTGGCGTTGTCGAGGTCGTCTACACGGTTCAGGATGCAACGGACGACAAGGATCGCCGCGTCAACGGCACCATAACTCTGACTGTGAGCGATGTGCCGGACCAAGTGCAAAAGCCCACTCGAGCTGGCAATTCGGCTGTCGGCGGTGACGGTACGGCGACCTTCGGTTGGCAGCCTCCGGCAACCAATGGAAAGCCGATTACCGGGTACCACCTCACCGTGACACCGAGCGCGACGATTCCGTCGAGCTGTACCTCGGCGGGCGCCGTGTCGTGCACCCTCACCGGCCTTGCCAACGGCACCGCGTACACGATCACTGTAGCTGCCGAGAACATGCGAGGCCGGGGTGCACCGTCCGTCGCGAGCGACCCAGTGACGCCGTACGGCACGCCGAGTGCGCCCGTCGTGACGGCCACAGTGTTGAGCAAGTGGGCACCCACCGGCGTTGTTCAGGCAAGCTGGGCAGCGGTTAACGCCGCCGGTGGCTCCACCACGTATTACTGGAGCGTGACTGGCGGCCAAAACGGTACGACGACCGGCACCAGCACACCTCAGATCACCGGGCTCGCGGCGGGAACGTACACCTTCACCGTCTACGCGAAGAATTCGGCAGCCACGGGTGGCAAGCAGGGTGCGAATGGCACAGCAAGCGCTGTGATTCAGAACCAAACCAAACCCGGCGCCGTAGGTACGCCATCAGGCAGCCCCACTAACGCTTCGAGCTACGGCGGAAACGGCAGTATTTACTGGACTTGGCCTGCCATGGGCGGTGGTGAAGACGTGACGACCAACCTGAAATACACCTGGAACCTCACCAGCGGGCAGAGCGGCACGACCACGAACACCTCCGTCACAACGTCGGGGCTGCCTGCGGGTACCTACAGGCTCACCGTGACCGCGGCGAACAATGCGGGAAGCGGCCCCCCGAGTTCGGCCTCCGCGCTCGTCACGATCACGCAGCCGGACAAACCGCAGCCGCCGTCACCGAGCATCACTTTGAGCAGAGGTGCCGATGCTCCGGGCACGGGTTACTACTACCACGTGGCATTGAACAACTTCACGCCGGGCACGAACGTGACCATGATCTGCTACGACAATGGAAATCAGAGAGTATCTCAATATACGTTTACGAAACCGTGGAACTTCAACGGTGATCTGGATTGTTACTCGGGTTTCCCGAGTTACTACGTCACCGGAGGTGGTGCAACGTCAAACACCGTCGGCGGTTGGTAAGCAACCCACATCATGAACACACAATGGAGAAGTAGATGCCAGTAACCCAGGAACAAGCGGCGTGGTTTGCCGACGCCTTCCAGAAGCTCATCTCGAACGTCGAGAAGGCGATCGTCGGCAAAGACCATGTGATCCGCCTCGTGATCACCGCACTGATCTCGGATGGCCACGTGCTGTTGGAGGACTGTCCGGGAACCGGGAAGACCGTGCTCGCGAAGGCGCTGGCGAACACACTGGACGGCACGACGTCACGCATCCAGTTCACGCCGGACCTGCTGCCGTCGGATGTTACCGGCGTGACGATCTACGACCAGGGCAAAGGCAAGTTCGAGTTTCACGAGGGCCCGATCTTCGCTTCGATCGTCCTCGCCGACGAGATCAACCGCGCGAGCCCCAAGACCCAGAGTGCCCTGCTCGAGGTCATGGAAGAAGGCGTCGTCACGATCGACGGTGTCGGACATCCTGTGGGTGCCCCGTTTCTCGTCATAGCGACGCAGAACCCGGTTGAGCAGGCCGGAACGTACAAGCTCCCTGAAGCGCAGCTTGACCGCTTCCTCATCAAAACCTCGCTCGGCTACCCGGATTCGAATACAGCCGTAGCTCTGCTCATGGACTCGGCCACTAGGGCGCGCGCTTCTCTCGTCTCGCCCATCATCAAGCCCGACTCGATCGTGGCCATGGCGGCGCTCGCGAACGAGGTGTTTGTGGACCAGTCCGTGATGCAGTACCTCAGCGACATCGTCGAGGCGACTCGCAAAAACCGTGATGTCGCTCTCGGTGTGAGCATGCGCGGCGCGATGGCGCTCGCTCGTGCAATCAAGTCCTGGGCCATCGCGCAAGGGCGCAGCTACGCCACCCCGGACGACGTGCGTGACCTCGCCGTTCCCGTGCTCGCGCACCGTGTCATCCTCGACCCGGAATCCGAATTTGCCGGAGTGAAGGCAGAAGAAATCATCTCGCGCATCCTCGTTGACATCGCACCACCCGCATATCGGGCGGCCTGAGTACGACTTCCATGACCGCGCCGACCATCGAACACGGCCGCGCCACGGCATTCCGCCGGGTGCGCGGTCTGTTGGTCGCGCTCGTAAACATGGGGCGACCCGTCGTGCGCGGTGTCGTTCGCCTCGTGCGGCCTGTTCTCTCGCCGATTACCGGTTCCGGTTGGGTGGTATTGGTCGTCGCGGCTATTGCAGTTGTCCTGAGCGTCGTCTTCGGATGGCAGGAGTTCAGCTACCTCGGAACGGTGCTTCTCGCCGCCGTTGTGGTCAGCGTTCCTTTCCTCTTCGGACGGGCTTCGTACGGCGTACTCATCGAACTGAACCCGCGTCGCGTTGTGGTCGGTGACCGAGCGATGGGGCGGATGCTCGTCACTAATGTAGGAAGCCGCAGCCTCGTCCCCACCCGCATGGAGCTTCCGGTGGGTAAAGGGACGGCCGAGTTCCAGCTTCCGGCAATGAAGCCGAAAGAAGAGCACGAAGAACTGTTTGCTGTGCCGACGAACCGTCGTGCGGTCATCGTTGCCGGTCCCGCTGAGTCGGTACGGGGCGACCAGCTGGGTCTGCTGCGCCGCGCGGTTCGCTGGACTGATCCTGTGGATCTGTTTGTCCACCCGCTCACGGTGCATCTCGCTCCGAGTGCCGCCGGCCTCGTCAAGGATCTCGAAGGTCAGATCTCGAAGAAGATCACCAGCAGTGACATCGCCTTCCATGCACTGCGTCCTTATGTCCCGGGCGACGACCGGCGTTACGTGCACTGGCGCACCTCTGCGAGAGTGGGCCAGCTCATGGTGCGCCAGTTCCAGGAGACTCGTCGTTCACAGCTCACCATGGTCCACAGCACCATGTCAGCCCTGTACGCCTCGGATGATGAGTTTGAGCTGGCGATGTCGGTGACGGCATCCATCGCCTCGCAGGTAATTCGCGACGGTACACAGATGAACGTCGTGAGCGAGTCTGGCGTGTGGAAAAGCCACAGTGTGACTGCGCTGCTGGACGCATCCAGTCGCATCTCACCGGTTGGGCGCGTCTTCGACAGTGTGCGGGCCTTCGCTCGTGAGCTGACCAAACGGTTGCCGTCTCCGAGTGTCGTCATGATCGTCGGTGGCTCACTCACGACCACCGCGGAATTCCGCAGCATTGAGACGCTGTTCGGTAAAGACACCAGCATTGTCGCCTTTCGTGTAGAACTAGGCGCGCACCCGAAGATTTCGTCGGTCTCGGGGCTCACCATGATTACCGTCGGCGAGCTCAGTGATT
The DNA here is from genome assembly GCA_039924815.1 of Lacisediminihabitans sp. Lineage (GTDB taxonomy): Bacteria > Actinomycetota > Actinomycetes > Actinomycetales > Microbacteriaceae > Parafrigoribacterium_A. The sequence continues at coordinate 1,162 of JBDTAD010000122.1, read as the reverse complement.
TGCCCGCACTGATCAGGGGGCTCGCGTGAGTGTGGCTGCATCGAACCGGGATGCTGCGGCCGCTGCCACTACCCGTCCCGGCCAAGGGATCCACCGTGTGACGGGGCGAACGTGGGCAGACATCACAGTTCTGCTCGTTCTCGCCCTCCTCGGCGTGATCGGCTTTGAGCCATCTTTCGGTGGCTACAGCTTTCTTATCGCGGGTCTCGGCGGCCTCGCACTCGGTGCCGCTACTGGCATCCTGACGTCGGTATTCCGCTTGGGCGCGATCCTTACGGCGCTCGTCGCCATCGTTCTTTACTTCCTTCTTGGTACGGCCATCGCGACCCCGCAGCAAGGACTGTTCGGCCTGCTGCCCACACTGCAATCTCTCGACAGCGTGGCGGTGGGTTCCGTCTACGGCTGGGCCGACATTGTCACCCTGCGCACTCCCGTGGGCGCACCGCAGTACATCGCGGTGGTGCCGTATGTTGCGACCTGGTTAGTTGCCCTCGTCTCCACCACCCTCGCTACCCGCTGGCTCTCGAGCAGGCCACGTGCCGCCTGGCGGTTCGCGATCGCACTCATCGGTCCTGTTGCGCTCTACCTTTCCGGCATTCTGATCGGAACCTCAGAGCCCTACCAAGCGGGTATCCGCGGCGCAGCATTCGCTGTGATTGCTCTGGTGTGGCTCGGCTGGCGCCGGTCGAGCGGTGGATCAGTCGTCGCAGCGAACGCTCGACGGCTTCGTACTCGCAAACTCGGCGGCACCGCAGTTGTCGTGGCACTTGCGGTGCTTCTCGGCGGGGGAGCGGGCTTCTTCGTCGCACCACCCAACAGTGAGCGTTTTGTGCTGCGCGACGAGGTGCAACCACCGTTCGATCCTTTGCAGTATCCGAGCCCCCTCTCCGGCTTCCGGCACTACACCAAGCAAGCTGTGGATGACGTGCTCTTCACCGTGAGCGGCCTCAAGAAGGGCGACACCATCCGTCTCGCGACGATGGACTCCTTCACAGGCAAACTGTGGGACGTGACCGGCCCCGAGACTGCGACGAACGGTTCTGGATCATTTAGCCTCGTCGGCAGAACCTTGCCGAAGCAAACCTTCATTACCCCAGAAGTGCGGCGCGATGTTGTGTTCACCATCAAGGACTATCAGGATGTCTGGATGCCGAGCGTGGGG
>JBDTAD010000121.1:0-2904 GCA_039924815.1 Lacisediminihabitans sp. | reverse complement strand
CACCGCCGGCCGAGTGCAGATCCAACTCGATGACCTGCTGACCTACGTCTTCTTGCCTTCTGGGAGCACGGTCAAGATTGCGCCGATGTGGTGGTCCTCGCTTACGGACGCCGCGCGCGGTATGACTGTGCGCTCTAGTTCTGGCGATGCGAGTGTGCTCACCGCGGGTACCTTCGCAGCAAATCTGCAGGGTGGGTCGGTGCCCGGGCCATCGAAGCCCTACATCACTAAGGACCTTCCTGTCACGCTTAAGGTCACAACGCAGAAGTCAGCGAAGGGCTTCGCTTTGTTCACCGGTGGCCCGGCATGGCAAACGGCGGGTTCATCCCTCGTCGAATTCGAAATCGCCGTAGACGGCAAAAAGATCTACTCGTACAAGTGTGCATCCGCCGTGACGCTGCCGATCCCGTCGCCCTCGTCGGCGAACAGTTCAGATCCGTGCCTGTACACCACGTATTGGACAGCGCCATTCGCGTGGCTCGAGAAGGTAGACATCCCTGCCGGGTCGGTGGAGCTGACTATCACTAAAGCAAGCTTTGGAGGGCAGCCTGATGGACTCGGTTCGTCTGCTCCCGGGAGCACATCGCACGAGAAGGACGCCCAAGAGGTGCATCTGGCAACCTGGCAACTCCTGAGCTGACGACGCACGGAGAGGGTGCGCGGCAAGACCTAGAGACGCAAGAGTTCCGCTACGTCGACGGTGTTGCACAGTACCCGGTCGCATAGCATGATGTCATGGTTCCGATGCGGCTGAGGATGAGTGGTCTTGGACCAGCATCGATCGTCGCGGGGGTCGGGGTCGTTGCCGTCGCCGTCGCGATAGGGGTGTTTAGCGCCAGCAGCATCGAACTCGCGATGATCGTCGCAACAGCTGTACTTCTTGTGGGAGTTGCGTTCCGCGACGCGACGATCATCCCCATACTCGCAGTGCCTGCCACTCTGGTGCAGACCAGGGTGATCGGGGGATCTCTGAGCATTTCCGACCTCGTTCTGGCTCTCGCATCCGTGATTGCTTTGATGATGCTCAGGGGGCGTGGTGCGCTTGTTCTCCAGCCCTTGATCTGGGCGGGTTTGGCGTACCTCGGCATGTCGATTCCGACTCTCATTCTGAATCGTTACTCGGCGAACTTCGTAGAGTGGGGCCATGAGGTGTTCCTGATCATCGGGAGCCTGATCGTCGGTTTCGTCATCGGCCGTGAGAACAGGGCCAAGGCGGCCTTGACGATCTACGTGTTCGCGTGTTGTGGAATCGCGATCGCCGCGATCATCGTTGCCGCACAATCATTCCTGACGACTGGTGCTTTTCAGCCGGCCTACCTGCCAGACCTGCAGAAGAACACGACCGGTGGGATGCTTGCCGTCGCCGCTGTGATCGCATTCGCACGACCGGTCTGGCTCGGATGGAGGCCGGGCTGGTCTATGTTCGCTGTCGGTCTAACCTCCGTCGGTATTTTGGCCGCCCAGTCTCGGCAGGGTTTGGTCGGCGGTCTCGTCGGAATTCTCATCGTGAGTATGCGGGTGCACCCGCAGACCCGTAAGCGTGTCAAGATCGTTTGGCTCGCTGTAATTCCGGTGGCCGCTTATGTGCTGAGCCAGGTCACCGCCCAGTTTGCGTCGAACAACGCTTTTAATTCGGCACACCAGCGTGTGGCTTGGTATGAGCAGTCGATCGCGGTCTGGCAGAAGTCGCCCATTTTCGGTGTCGGGATGCGCTGGTGGTACACGGATCGTTTCGCCGATCAGTTCCAGCCACCGAATGCCGAGCTGGAGGTACTTACCGAGGTCGGAGTGTTTGGCCTTATCGGTTTCCTGATCCTCTTTGCGGTCGCTGGCTGGTACCTCTGGAAAATGGACCCGGTGTACGGCACGGTCGCGTTCGCGGTCGTTGCGACTCGGTTTACTCAGGCGCAGTTCGACCTGTACTGGGTTGCGGGACAGGCATCGTTGCTCTGGATCGTGGCCGGCATCTGCTATGGCGTTCAGGCGCGCGACCGCGCACGCGAGGCGCGCGGTTCACCTCTCACTATGACGACATCGTTGTGACGAACGAGCAACATGATTTCAGATTTCCAGCCTGAATATTAGGGTAGATCGAACAAACTGACCGGGTCGGGGTGGTGCAATGCGTGTGCTTCGGATAGCACATCACGCGGTCGTTTCCGCGTGGCGGCAACGTGAGCGCGAGCTCCGGGCTCAGGGCGTGACCGTCGCACTAATCTCGGCGAAGATCTGGAATGAAGGTGGCCGTGATGTGGAATTGGATGCGGGTCGCGACAAATTTGTGAGGCCAGCGGCAACGATCGGACGGCATCCCAGTGTCTTCCTCTTCGATCCTCGACCGATTTGGCGCGCGATCGGTGGCCGACCGGACTTGATCGACCTGCACGAGGAGCCTAATGCGTTGGCGACGGCGGAAGTGCTACTTATCCGGTGGCTGCGCCGGAGTCACGCGCCGTACGTGCTCTACTCTGCGCAGAACATCGAAAAACGCTACCCGGTTCCGTTCCGCTGGTTCGAGCGGGCTTCGCTCAGATCCGCATCGGCCGCGTATGTCTGCAACCAGGCTGCCGGCGACATCCTCACCCGCAAGGGCCTCGCTGGCCCGGCCGTGCTGATCCCGCTCGGCGTGGATCTGCGGATGTTCGAGCCAGCCGAGCGCGGCGTACCCGGCGCGAAGAAGATCGTGGGTTACGTCGGCCGCCTCGAAGCGCATAAAGGCGCGGACGTGCTGATTCGAGCGGCAGCGAGTAGGCCGGACTGGGAAGTCCGGCTGACCGGTGACGGGCCTGAGCGCAGTGCGCTTGAGCGGCTGACCGCGGAGCTAGAAATCACAGATCGCGTCCACTTTCTTGGGCACGCAAGCGAGGATGCGCTTGCCAGCCGCTATCGCGAACTCGACGCTCT
>JBDTAD010000120.1:0-5261 GCA_039924815.1 Lacisediminihabitans sp. | reverse complement strand
AGTGGTCATCCCCCGCAGCTGAGTGAAAGGCGCACGATGGGGGGATGATGACACGCCTGCCTTCGGTGCTCTCTTGCGACTACCTACCGCTGGCGGAACTCCACGCTGCCAGACTTGACGGAGAGCTTGTGGCGTGCGCCAGCTTCTTCACTCCCATTGACGAACCCGCAGACATTGGCCAGCGCGCACGGCTACTGGCGAATATGGGGCCGGATCGCATGATCGCGGAGAAGCACTCTGCGGCCTGGGTCTGGGGCGTTCTCGATCGACCGCCATTCCGACAGCAATTCTGTGTAGACGCGGGGGCCCGGATCAGCATCTCCTCGGCAGCGTCTCATCAACTTCGTGAAGTCGTCATTGACGAAGCGGATATCGCCAGAGTCGGCGAGCTCAGACTGACAACTCCGATCAGAACCGCCATTGATATCGCACGAACACGGGGGCCATTCGATGTGGCAGATCGCGATATTGTCGCGTCGCTCATGTTGCGTGGTGGTTTTGGAGAAGAGGAATGCGCGTCCGCAATGAACAAACGTCGCAACCTTCCTCGGAAGTCGGAAGCACTGGCTCGTCTCCGAGAGTCCGAGCAGCGTCTAACCTAGCCCCCGCTCACCCGATACACGTCGTACACGGCATCAATGCGGCGCACCGCGTTGAGGACCCGATCCAAATGGGTGGTATCGCCCATCTCGAAAACGAACCGGCTCAGTGCGAGACGATCGCTCGAGGTGGAGACTGTCGCAGAGAGGATGTTGACGTGGCTTTCAGAGAGCACCCGTGTCACGTCCGAAAGCAGGCCAGAACGGTCAAGCGCCTCAACCTGAATCTGTACGAGGAAGAGGCTTGTCGAAGACGGTGCCCATTCAACCTCGATCATCCTTTCCGGCTCGTTCAGAAGAGATGAAACGTTGTGACAACTCGCCTGGTGCACTGAAACACCGGAACCTCGAGTGACGAAACCAACGATTTCATCGCCGGGAACCGGCGTGCAGCACTTCGCGAGCTTGACGAGGATGTCAGGCGCCCCGCGCACCAGAACGCCGGAATCACTATTCCGAAGCTGCCGACCGCGCCCCTTGGTTGGGAAGAGATTCTCGGGCTCCTCGGTCTCCGCTTCCGCATGCAGCGATGCGAGGACCTTCTCTATTACCGACTGGGTCGAGACGTGCCCTTCTCCCACGGCCGCGTAGAGCGCCGACACGTCTTCGTACCGCATCTGCGAGGCAACTTCGCCGAAGGAGTTTTGGTTCATCAGCTTCTGGAGGGGCAGATTCTGCTTGCGCATTGCGCGCGCAATGGCATCTTTGCCTTGCTCTATTGCCTCGTCGCGCCGTTCCTTCGTGAACCACTGCTTGATCTTGTTACGCGCCCGGGGACTCTTAACAAAATTGAGCCAGTCTTTACTTGGTCCGGCATCCGGATTTTTCGAAGTGAAGACCTCGACGACGTCACCGCTGCTCAGCGCGGTCTCGAGCGGGACAAGTCGGCCATTGACCTTCGACCCCATCGTGCGGTGCCCCACCTCGGTGTGCACGGAATATGCGAAGTCCACTGGCGTTGCGCCAGCCGGGAGCCCAATGACTTTGCCCTGCGGCGTAAAGACGTAGACCTCCTTGGCCCCGATCTCAAAACGAAGTGAATCGAGGAACTCGTTCGGATCGGAGGTCTCAGCTTGCCAGTCCGTGATGTGGGCGAGCCACGCCATGTCGGTATCGCCGCTGAAGCCACCGCCGATGTTCTTGCCATTGACGCGCTCTTTGTACTTCCAGTGCGCGGCAACGCCGAACTCGGCCCGCTGATGCATCTCTTCGGTGCGGATCTGAATCTCAACGGCACGACCCTGAGGACCGATCACAGTCGTGTGCAGAGACTGGTAAAGGTTGAACTTCGGCGTCGCGATGTAGTCCTTGAACCGCCCGGGGATCGGATTCCATCGTGCGTGGATTGAACCGAGCACCGCGTAACAGTCGCGCACGGACCCCACGAGCACGCGAATGCCGACCAGATCGTAGATTTCGTCGAATTCGCGGCCGCGCACGATCATCTTCTGGTAAATCGAGTAGTACTGTTTCGGACGACCAACAACCTTGCCCTTGATTTTTGCCGTCTTGAGATCGTCGTTCACCGCTTCAATCACGTGCTGCACAAACTCTTCACGCTGCGGGGTGCGCTGCTTTACCAGGCTCTCGATCTCCACGTAGAGCTTGGGGTAGAGCACCGCGAACGATAGATCTTCCAGCTCCCACTTGATGGCCTGAATGCCGAGCCGATATGCCAGGGGTGCATAGATTTCGAGGGTTTCCTGCGCCTTTCTGGTCGCAGACTCAGTGGGAACGAACCCCCAGGTGCGTGCATTGTGCAGACGGTCGGCGAGCTTTATCACCAGTACACGGATGTCCTTAGACATCGCCACGACCATCTTTCGCACGGTCTCGGCCTGAGCGCTGTCACCGTACTTCAACTTGTCGAGTTTGGTCACGCCATCGACCAGCATCGCGACTTCGTCGCCGAAATCGCTGCGCAGCTTGTCGAGCGTGTACTCGGTGTCTTCGACAGTGTCATGCAGGAGTGCCGCCGCGAGCGTCTTCGGACCAATTCCCAAGTCAGCGAGAATCTGGGCTACTGCGACCGGATGCGTGATGTATGGCTCACCACTGCGGCGCAGCTGACCGCGGTGTGCAAGCTCCGCGGCGGCGTACGCGCGCTCGATGATCGCAACATCAGCCTTGGGGTGGTGCGATCGCACTGTCTTGATCAGCCTGTCGACCGCACCTGTCGGTTGCGCCTTAGAAAATATCCGCGGCAAGAGTGCACGCAGCGATGCAGGCGACTGGCCATGGGCCTGATTTGAGCCGTCATGCGTGGCAGGGGTGTGCGTCGTGGTTCCGGTCATCACCGTTCCTCCCAGCAGCGAGCCAACACAGCAAAGTTAGCACCGTGACATGAACGTTCGATGCCCTTTCGCTCTGGGCGCTTTCTCATGCCGGTCTTGCGAAGACTACTTGACCAGGCTTGCCTGACGCGCAGACAGAATGCGCTTGTCCTGCTTCTTCACCGGCTCGTCGTAACTTCGCAGCTGTGCGTAGAGTGGCGCCGCAATGAAAATCGTCGAGTAGGTTCCGACCAGGATGCCAATAAACAGGGCGAGTGAGATGTCGCGCAACGTACCCGCACCGAGTAGCAACGCTCCGATGAAGAGAATTGCCGCCACCGGAAGAATGGCAACCACGGAGGTGTTGATGGAACGCACCAGGGTCTGGTTGACGGCATAATTCACCGATTCGCTGAAGGTTCGATGTGACTCTGGCCCATCCTCTGCCGTGTTTTCGCGAATCTTGTCAAAGACCACGACGGTATCGTAGAGCGAATAACCCAGGATCGTGAGGAACCCGATCACCGCTGCCGGTGTCACTTCAAAGCCGAGAATGCCATAGAAGCCAGCAGTGATCACAAGGTCGTGCAACAGAGCGACAATCGCGGAGAATGACATCTTCCAGGTTCGGAAGTAGAGCGCCATCACTACGCCCGCCAGGAGAACGAACACGATGAGTCCGGTGATCGCCTGCCTGGTAATGTCCTGCCCCCAGGTGGCGCCAATAAACGACGTCGTAACCTGTTTTACCTTCACGTGGTACGCCGTAGCCAGAGCACTCTGGATTTTCACGGTCTGCGCATCTGTGAGCTGATCGGTTTGGATGCGAACGGAATTGCCACCGATGATAGTGACGCTGGGATTGGAGTTCGCTACGACCCCTTGAACGGTCTTAGTAGCCAGCGACTGGCTAAGTTCCGTCGTCTTTGATACCTGAAACTGCGAACCGCCCCGAAACTCAATTCCGAATACGAAGCCGCCGCGAATCACCGGAACGATGATCGCCGTCAGAATCAGCACAGCGGCGACAAGGTACCAGACCTTGCGCTTGCCCACGATGTTGTAGGAACGTGCTCCGGTGTACAGGTCATTACCGAATTTCGAGAAGCTGGCCATCAGGAGTCCTTCCCCTTCTTGCTAGGACTGCTTTGTTGGGCCGCTTTTCGCTCAGCGATCGTCTGCCGTGTGGCGGCTTCCTTGCTGCTGCTCGCCTTCTTGCCTGCTGTCACTCCTACGGGCTCTCTGAAGGTCGCTCGCCCTCGATACACAGCACCCAACGCCTTGGGGTCAAGACCGCTGAAGCGATGCCCCTCGGAGAAGAACTTCGTGCGGGAGAGAAGCTGAAGCACCGGATGAGTGAACAGCGCTACCACGAGGACGTCAATGATTGTGGTAATACCGAGGGTCAGGGCGAATCCCTTGACGTTTCCCACCGCGACAATGAACAAAATCCCGGCGGCCAGGAAGTTGACCGTGTCCGAAGCAAGGACCGTGCGAATAGCTCGCTTCCAGCCTGCTTCCACCGCTGATGGCAGCGCACGCCCGTCGCGCAATTCATCACGAATGCGCTCGAAATATACGATGAAAGAGTCGGCTGTGATTCCAATCGCCACGATGAGTCCAGCGACTCCCGCGAGGGAGAGTCGATATCCCTCGCGCCACGACAGAAGGGTGACGAACAAATAGGTAATGGTTGCAGCAACGACCAGCGACGCGACGGTGACCAATCCCAGTAGTCGATATTGGAACAAGGAGTAGATAACGACGAGGATCAGCCCGATGAGGCCTGCCAAGAGTCCGCTTTGCAGCTGACTCGTTCCCAGCGTCGCGGAAATCTGGTTCGTACTCTGCACGTTAAATCCGATGGGCAGCGCTCCGAATTTGAGCTGGTCCGCCAGCGTCTTCGCAGTTGCCTGAGTGAAGTTTCCAGTAATCTGCGGCTTACCGTTGGTAATCGGCACATTGGCGGTCGGCGCAGATATGACCTGTCCGTCAAGAACAATCGCGAATTGATGTTGCGAGCCGGTCAGCGAAAACAGTCTGGTGCTGACGTCACCGAACTCCTTCGCGCCCTTGCTGTTGAAAACAATGTTGACGGCCCATTGGTTTGTGACCGCTCCCTGGCTGGTGTTGACCTGTCCAGCAGACGCGTCGGCAATGGTCTCACCGGCTACTTCAACGGGACCCAGGATGTATTTGGTTTGCTGTTGTCCCTTGTCGAGCGAACTGGTGTCATCACAGGTAATCAGTGGCTTCTTTGGGTCAGCAACATTGGCCCCGTTTTCGTCAGCATTCGAGCACTTAAAACTTGCGAATTTCGCTGCTAACTCCGGCGTCACCCAAGCAAGGTCGCTCGCGTTCTTGGGTGTGGCAGCACTCGGAATTGCGG
>JBDTAD010000119.1:0-3019 GCA_039924815.1 Lacisediminihabitans sp. | reverse complement strand
CCAGAGTACGCGGCGCGCGTGGAGCGGAAAACGGCAGCGCTCGGCCCGGCGCGGCGGTCGCTGCGGCCGTTGGAATGTCACCAACAATATATTGACATTCGATAGCTATCTATCGATACTCGATGGATGAAGCTGAATCTGTATGGCCCATCGCTAGCAGCGACCGTGGCGACCTGGCTGGCATTAGGACTTCTTGGAGCGCTCATTGTCGCTATCGCGATCGCGTTGTTTCCGGTCTCCGAGTCGCTCGCGCGGCAGAATCCAGAATTCTCGAGCCTGCAGGCGCCACTTCTCGTCCTCGCGCTGGGCTTGTGCCTCTGCGTCGTGGTGATCCTGATCACGACGGCTGCTCTGGTCGGATTCATCCGGAGGGATCGGATCTTCGGCCGGTCAGCCGCGCTCATGGTCGACGTGTTGATCATCACCGTTATCGTCGCAACCTTCGTGACCGCGTGGATGTTGGCCTTCATCCCTGGGCCACCCGTGCTCGCGATTCTGATCATGGGAGGCGTGCTCGTGGGCATCACGCTCGCCCTCGTCCTCATGGTCTTGCGATCACTGCTGCGCCAGACCGCATTCATGCGGGCAGAGCTCAACGAGGTCGTGTAGTGGCCATTCGAATCCTCATCGACCGTGTACTTGTCGAACGTGGAATGTCAGTCGGGGACTTTGCCGCGGCGATCGGGATCACGCCGGCGAACGTCGCCGTACTCAAGAACGGGCGCGCTCGCGCCGTGCGATTCACAACACTCGACGCGATCTGTCGGGTGCTCGAATGCCAACCCGGCGACATCTTGGTGTGGGATGACGGGCACGCAGCCAGCTAGTGAGGCAGAGGCTCCACGGGCGCTAAGTCGTCGTCTTCGCCATTCGGCGTCACGGTGCCGGCAATGCGCGCACGGCGCCCGCGACTCGGGAACTCGACGATAACCATCGCGGCGATCATGAACAGGCCACCGATGACGGTCTTGAGTGCCAGCACTTCCTGTCCAACGCCCACCGCGATGACCGCGGTGAACACGACCTCGAGGGTGAGGATGATGGCGACCCTGGAGGCTTCCATCCGCGCCTGCGCCCAGGTTTGTATGAAGTAGCCGAAGATGGTGGCGAAGATCGCCGTGAAGAGGACGGCGACCCAGACATCCCCGTTCGGAGGCCCCTGATAGCCGTCGGGGAGAGCCCCGATCCAGCACACCACGGCCACCGCGCACAGTTGCACGAAGGTGAGCGCGTAAGCGTCGAGCCCCGAACTAAAGCGGCCAAGGCCCACGATGTGAAGCGCAAAGAGCACGGCGCAGGCGACGCCCCAGATCTGGCTCACTTCGATGCTCACGCCCGTGATCGAGATGAAGCCCAGGCCGACGAGTGCGAGAACAGCGCTGATGGCGACTTTTCCGCTGATCCGGCGGCGAAAGATCAGCCACCCCAAAATCGGGGTGAGCACCACGTAAGTACCGGTGAGAAAGCCAGTGATCGCCGCGGTGGTCAGCTGCAATGCGAGGGTTTGGGTGACGTACGCCAGCCCGAGCACCACACCCAGCGAGCCACCGATCGCCAGCATGCGAGGCCTGAGCGCCAAGACCATTTTGGGCTTCACTGCGAGCATGATGACGGCCGCAATCGTGAACCGGATGGCCAAAAAGTCGAAGAAGGGCTGCTGTTCAATGGCAGGCTTCATGACGACAAAGGCGGCGCCCCAGGTGGCAGTTACCGAGACCAGTGCCCAGACAGCACCTCGCGACGACTTCACCTCTACACGATAGTTGGGAAGTCGCCCGTGCACGGACCCGGCAGCTCAGTTTCGTCTGCGGGCCGCTATCGCCACGAGTTCCGCGGCGGCGCCGTCAGGGGTTCCCGAGGAACGCTTCCAGATCACGCTGAGCGGGCGACGCAGGCTCAGCCCTTCGACAGGCACCCTGACGAGCCTTTCGAGCACCAGATCGTCCTGCACGGCCAGCACGCTCAACACTCCCGGGGCCAGGCCAGAGGCGATGGCGGATCGAACAGCAGCACTGGTCGAAAGCTCTATGGCGGGCACCAACGTAGGGGCGTCTGGCAACTCAGTCGCAACCATCCACTCGAGTGCCTCACGCGTGCCACTGCCCAGCTCGCGCATGACGAGCGGGGTTCGCGCCAGTTCGCCCGCGGTGAGCGGATGCCGCAGGCGGGTCCAGGGATGGTCGGGCGCGACGACCACGGCCATCTCATCCGTTCTGATGGTCTTGGACACGAGCCCCGTCGGTAGCATCGGGGTTTCAATAAATCCGATCGCGGCGGTGCCGTCGCGCACCGCGTCTGCCGCGGCCCTGCTGTTGCTGACGCTCAGCTCAATCGGCGTCACGGACCTGCCGTCTGCTGTCTGCTGGCGGCGAAGCATCACCATCCACTTGGGCATCAGGTGTTCGGCGATCGTCTGGCTAGCAACAACGCGCAGGCTCGCTGCGCGCTCGGAACCTAACGAGGCAATGCCTGCCTCCATCCGCTCGGCTGCGGAGAGTACCTCGTCAGCCCAGTCGGCAATGAGCGCGCCGCTCGCTGTCAGCGACGAACCACTCGGCGAGCGCTCGAACAGCCGGATGCCGAGCAGCCGTTCCAAAGCCAACATCCGCGACGAGACAGCCTGCTGTGAAAGCCCGATGGCGGCGCCCGCGGCAGAGAAACTGCCCGACTCCCTCACGACATGGAGCATGCGGAGCGCACTCAACTCCGGCATCGCTGATCCTGGTGTCATATCGACTTTCGCTTCACAGCTCCACGCTACACAAGTTCTTCTTGTGCCCCCACAACGAAGTGCTCTCTACCGCTCGCTCCTCACCGCGATCAGCATGGAAGGGATGACTACTTCAGAGCTCCCCAGCACCGCCAGTGCCCCCCTGCCCCCGTCCAGAAAGCTTGTCGCCATAGTGCCGGGTCTGGCGCTCGCGGCCCTGATCGCGGTGATTGCGACGATCGTTGGTCACTTCGTACCGCTGCTCGGCGGCCCGGTTTCCGGCATCATCATCGGAGTCATCCTGGCCGG
>JBDTAD010000118.1:0-5420 GCA_039924815.1 Lacisediminihabitans sp. | reverse complement strand
GTCAGAGCTCCGAGCCGCACAGCTATGATCTGTGCGCGAAGCATGCCGAGCGGATGTCCGTGCCCCAAGGCTGGCAGGTTGTTCGCCACGTCATGCTGGGCGAGATAGATTTTGGTGCATGACTCCTCCCATTAATCTCGAGCCGTTTATTAAGGCTTACGACGTTCGCGGACTCGTCGGATCTCAGCTGAACGACGAGGTCGTCACCGCGCTTGCCGCAGCTTTCGTCGACGAGGTCGACCTCGCGGGCAAGGATGTTGTGGTCGGCCACGACATGCGCGATTCGTCCCCGGGATTTGCTGCCGCCTTCGCCGCGGGAGCCCGGGCTCGCGGCGCGAATGTGGTGTCTATCGGGCTCTGCTCGACGGATGAAAGTTATTTCGCCTCCGGCCACCTGAACGCAGCCGCGGCCATGTTCACGGCCAGTCATAACCCCGCAACGTACAACGGAATCAAGTTCAGCCGCGCCGGCGCCAGGGGCATCAGCTTCGACACCGGACTGCACGGCATCCGCGACCGGGCCACGGCCTTTCTCGCGGACGGCATCCCCGCCGCGACCGTTTCCGGCAGCTATCGAGAGACGGATGTGCTGGCCGACTACGCAGGCTACCTGCGCGGCCTCGTCGATCTCTCCGGCATCCGCCCCATCAAGATCGTCGTGGATGCGGGCAATGGCATGGGTGGGCTTACTGTACCCGCTGTGTTGGGCGAGGCCGCAGGCCTCGCGAAACTGCCGATCGAGATCATCCCGCTGTACTTCGAGCTTGACGGAAGCTTTCCGAACCACGAGGCCAACCCGCTGGAGCCAGCGAACCTGGTCGACCTGCAGAAGGCCGTCATCGAGCACGGCGCCGATCTCGGACTCGCCTTCGATGGTGACGCCGACCGCTGCTTCGCCGTCGATGAGAAGGGTGACGCGGTCAACCCGTCCGCGGTCGCCGCGATCGTGGCGCTGAGAGAGATCACCCGGGTGCGAAAGCTGCAGCCCGAGGGTGAGATCGTGGTGCTGCACAACCTCATCACTTCGCGCATCGTGGCTGAGACGATCGAGGCCGCCGGCGCCGTTGCCGTGCGAACGCGGGTCGGGCATTCGCTGATCAAAGACAAAATGGCCGAGACCGGTGCGATCTTCGGTGGCGAGCACTCCGCCCACTATTACTTCCGCGACTTCTGGGGCGCGGACAACGGCATGCTCGCGGCCATGCACCTCCTCGCCGAGTACGGGTCGCAGACCGCGCCTCTGTCGATCCTGTCGAAGACCTACACGCCGTACGCGCTGAGCGGCGAGATCAATTCGACGGTCACGGATGTCCCTGCCGCCTACAGCCGCATCGTTGATGCCTACAGCGGCACCGCCGACTTCGACGAGCTGGACGGACTGACGGTCACGAGCATCGGTTCTGCGGATGAGCCGTGGTGGTGGTTCAACGTGCGCCCGTCCAACACCGAGCCGCTGCTGCGCCTCAACGTGGAAGCCTCGACCCCCGCCGAGATGTCGCGCGTGCGGGACCTCGTGCTGGCGCTCATCCGCCACTAGCTTCTGAGACGCGGGTTGAGTGCTCGCGCAGCGAGTGTATCGAAACCTGACGAACGACATCCCCGGTTTCGACACGGCCGCGGGCGGCCTACTCAACCCACAGGGCCACCGACCTGCGAGAATGGGGGGATGACCTCCCAGACCATAGCGCTTCCGTTCAAGGTGCGCGACCTTTCCCTTGCCGGGGCAGGGCGCCACCAGTTCCGTCTCGCCGAGAACGAAATGCCAGGACTCATGTCGCTGCGCGAGGAGTTCGGCGCGAGTAAGCCGCTCGCCGGCGCCCGCATTGCGGGCAGCTTGCACATGACCGTGCAGACCGGCGTGCTCATCGAAACGCTGGTCGCGCTGGGCGCGCAGGTTCGCTGGGCGAGCTGCAACATTTTCTCCACCCAGGATGAGGCTGCCGCTGCCGTCGCCGTCGGTCCCACCGGCACGGTCGACGCACCAGCCGGCGTTCCGATCTTTGCCTGGAAGGGCGAGACCCTTGAGGAGTACTGGTGGTGCGCCTCGCAGATCTTCGACTGGTCGACCGAGGCTGCTGCGGCCGGCGCTGACTGGGCCGGCCCGAACCTGATTCTCGATGACGGCGGCGACGCCACCATGCTCGTACACAAGGGCCGCGAGTTCGAGCTCGCGGGAGCAGTTCCGGATGCCGCGGCCGGCGATAGCCACGAATGGGCAGTCGTGCTCGACGTCCTTCGTGCCTCGCTCGAAGTGTCATCCGATCGCTGGACGAAGATCGCGGCGGAAATCAAGGGCGTCACAGAAGAGACCACGACCGGTGTGCACCGTCTGTACGAGCTGGCGAAGTCCGGCGAGCTGCAGTTTGCCGCGATCAACGTGAACGATTCCGTGACCAAGTCGAAGTTCGACAACAAGTACGGCATCCGCCACTCGCTGCCCGACGGTCTCAACCGGGCAACCGACGTACTCATCGGCGGCAAGGTCGTGTTCGTCTGCGGTTACGGCGACGTGGGCAAGGGTGCAGCAGAGGCTCTCAAGGGCCAGGGCGCTCGCGTGATCGTGAGCGAAATTGACCCCATCAACGCGCTGCAGGCCGCGATGGACGGTTTTCAAGTGACGACGCTCGAGTCGGTGATCGGTGAGGTCGACATCGTCGTGTCCTGCACGGGCAACAAGAACGTGGTCACCCTCGACCACCTACTCGGTCTCAAGCATCTCGCCATCGTCGCCAATGTGGGCCACTTCGACAACGAGATCGATATGGCATCCCTCGAATCGCTGGAGGGCGCCACCAAGGTCGAGATCAAGCCGCAGGTGCACGAGTGGCGCTTGCCGACCGGGCGAAGCATCCTCGTGCTCTCTGAGGGGCGTCTGATGAACCTCGGCAATGCCACCGGGCATCCGTCGTTCGTCATGAGTAACTCGTTCACCAACCAGGTGCTCGCGCAGATCGAGCTCTGGGTGCACGGCGAGAACTACCCCGTTGAAGTTCACGTGCTGCCCAAGCATCTCGACGAAAAGGTCGCGCGGCTGCACCTGGACGCGCTCGGCGTGAAGCTCACCACGCTCACCGCAGAGCAGGCCGCCTACATCGACGTGCCGGTCGACGGCCCCTACAAGGTCGATCACTACCGCTACTAGCGGTCACCGCCACACCTTCCGCCCGCTTTTCGAAAACGCAGGAGATCCGCGCAATAACGGCGCTTTCCTACGCGTTCTCGCGCACGAGGGCCGGATGTCCTGCGTTTTCGAAAAGGCGCGGCGGCGGTTAGCGCTGCGGAAACTTGTGCGGTAGCCCGCCGAGCACGGGAGCGAGCGTGGCGAGGCGCTGCTGTTGAAGCTGCAGGGCGCGGTACTCGCGGTCCCGTCGAACCGCCGCGACCGCCGCGAGAAAGATTTCAGGGCTTTCGCGCGGCACGGGCGAGACATAGCGGGATGCCTCGGCTGCGAGCTCCTGGCTGAGACGGATGCGGGTGTCAGCGGTGAGCCCGCCGGCCTGTCTCAGAAACTGGGCGATCCTGCGCGCGAGGCCGTCGGGCATCCGCGCAACATCCGCGGTCTTCGCCCACTCGGAGAGCGCGAGCGGCACCCCGAAGATGGGCGGGGTCAGCTTCGATACTCGTTCGTGCTGACTGTAGGTGCCGGCGAGAAGATCGCCGAGCCGTTTCGACCTGTCATTGAGCAGCGCCACGATCGCGGCGATTCCGCCAGCGGTCATGATCAGCTCGAGCACACCAACGAGCGCCCGAATGAAAGCGTGTCGAAACCCGATTGCCCCTCCGTCATCACGCACAATTCTTGCTCCAACGGCCAGCTTGCCCAGAGACTTGCCCCTGCTCAGGGTCTCTACCGCCGTAGGCACGATGACCACGGAGAAAGCGAGGGTGGCGATGACGAGCGCGGCACCGAGGGCGTCATCCATCACGGGTTGGAAGATCAGAAAGAAGCCAAACAGCAGGAGAAAGAAGAGCGCAATATAGGTCAGAAGATCAATGATGGTACCCGCGGCACGCAGCACGAAGCTGGTCGGCCGAAGTTCCAGCCCCACGGCCTCCCCGGTCATCAACTCGGTGGTATCGACCACGGTGTCGTAGGCCTCGTAACCGGGCTGCGAGAGCGCCGCGGACGCAACGCCGGAGACCGCTGGGTTGGCAACATGAGGTGCTCTGGGGCTCGCCATGTCTAGTATTTAAGCAGATGGACCTCGACGCATACTCCGCCGCCCACCGCGATGAGTGGGACGAGCTTGCCCGGCTCGGCTCAAAGCGCGGCTTTAGCGGCTCTGAAGCCGACTCCTTGATCGAGCATTACCAGTCCGGCGCGACTCAGCTTTCGGCTATTAAGACCACCTCGGGGCAGAGCGTTCAGGGCGATCGCTTGTCCCTCGGGTTGTCCCGCGCGCGGCTGAGATTCACCGGCGCGAGCGCGAACGTGCTGAGCCAACTGCCACGATTCTTTGGTGCGCAGCTGCCGGCCGCGCTCTTCCGCATCCGGTGGCTGAGCCTCGCGGTGACCGCGGCTACGATCGCCATTGCCGCGCTGTACTTCTTCTGGGCTCTGAATACGCCCGGTGTCCTCGCGCACCTCGGCACGGCGGCGGAACAGCAGCAGTATGCCGACCACGACTTCGTGAGCTATTACTCCAATCATCCGGCGGCATCGTTCTTTGGACGTGTGTGGACGAACAACGCCTGGCTGGCGGCCGGATGCGTGGCCTTCGGCATCACCGGCGTGTACGCCCCGTACATGCTCTTCCAGAACGCGCAGAGCCTCGGGATGTCCGGGGCGCTCATGGCGCACAATGGCCAGCTCGACACCTTCTTCTTGTACATCGCGCCGCACGGGCAGCTCGAGCTGTACTCGGTCTTCGTCGCTGGGGCAGCCGGGCTCGCGATCTTCTGGTCGTGGATCTCTCCGGGTGCGCGCACGAGGGGTCAGGCGCTCGCCGAGGAGGGTAGGTCGCTGATCACGGTGGCGATTGGGCTCATCTTCTCGCTTCTGGTGTCGGGGATTATTGAAGGTTTCGTCACGGGGCAGCCGTGGCCGTGGCCGGTCAAAATCGGGATCGGCGTCGCAGCGATTTCGGCCTTTCTGTTCTATCAGTGGGGCGTCGGGCGCTGGGCAGTGCGAGCAGGCGAGACCGGCGATCTCGCCGAGTTTGACAGCGGCGCGAAGCGGATCATCGCAGGATAGTTTCACCATAGTCTTATTTTGAGTCATTCATGATAAACGCTATGCTGGGGTCATGCGGCAGGAACTCCAGCACGAACTTCACAGCGCGGGACTCCGCGTCACGGGCGGTCGTATCGCGCTGCTCGAAGTTCTGGGTTCGAACCCGCACAGCGATGCAGAAACACTGTTTCGCTCGGTGAAAGAGACGCTGCCCGGCACCTAGATCCAGTCCGTACACAACGTGCTT
>JBDTAD010000117.1:0-8792 GCA_039924815.1 Lacisediminihabitans sp. | reverse complement strand
AAAAAACGTGATTGCCTTGCCAATCGAGGGAGTCAGCATCCACCTGCTCGGTCCGTCGCGGGATCCGAAACAACTCGCGCTGATGAACCCTCCGGTATCGTCTCAGTGGCTGCAGCTCGACCCAGACCAGGATGCGGACGACTACGAAACGCCGACCATGTTCGCACCCATCTATGTGGTGGCGAATCAGGACGTCCGGTCGGTGCCCTTGGAGCTAAGGAACGCGCGCGCATCACTTCGCCTGACTCAGCTCCGCACCGATGACGACGCGCTGCTCGGGGCTGCCGCGGTGCTCGAACGGTCCGTCAACAACACGAGCGTGTACTTCGTGCTCGACGTGGTCGGGACGCGGTTGCTGTTCGTTGGTGACTCGCAGGAGGGGGCGTGGGAGCATGTACTCAATGACCCGGCGTCGAATGCGCTGGTGAGTAATGTGGCGTTCTACAAGATAGGGCACCATGGGTCGCACAATGCGACTCCAAAGGCATTTGTCGAATCCGTGCTGGGGGACGGGGCGTACGCGATGCTGCCGTGGGGCCTGGTTAAGCGGTGGGAAGGTAGTATCCCGAAAGC
Source organism: Lacisediminihabitans sp. (assembly GCA_039924815.1). Taxonomy (GTDB): domain Bacteria; phylum Actinomycetota; class Actinomycetes; order Actinomycetales; family Microbacteriaceae; genus Parafrigoribacterium_A. The sequence goes on along the minus strand of JBDTAD010000117.1, from coordinate 8,219 downwards.
GGAATTGCTGGCTGCCCTGGCGCAGCACAACACGCATCTGGTACGGGCGGATGCGCCGGTCGCAGCGCCGCCCGAGGTCGTCGTGGATCCGGGATTGCTGTGGAGTCAGGTGACGTTCACGGTGTAGCCGGTCGGATTGGTACAGCGGCTGGCGCGGGTTGCTGGGCGGGTTCTGGCACGGTATTGGTGGAAGCAGTGGCCTAGCCTGGTAGGGCGGTGAGGTCGGTCCAGTTCGGGTCGGCCCACTGGGCACTCGAGGGGATGCGAGCCGCGTAGGGGCCTGGTGCCGTCATTCGGGGTCTGACGCTTGAGTGGATGAACGCGTTCGGCGGGATCGGTCGTGTTCGGTCGATGAAGATCTTCCAGATCCAGCTGTTCGAGTGCACGCTTCCGCTGGCGTTGAGCTCGGTGACAGTGCACGCTTTCGCGTACGGACCAGGTTCGACGAGCATTCCCTCCTCGATGGCACCTTCAATGATCCACTTGAGTGTGACGTTCGACAGACGCGAGTCGTCGTCGAATGTGCCCCCGACATCCGTGTGCACACCCGCGAACCAGACCTCCTCGAGCTGGGACTGAGGGGTCGGCGTGACGAGGTATTCGCGGAAGGGCCGACGCTTCTCGTCGATCGACACGGCGTGCCGCACGCGCAAGTCGTTCTCGAGTTTGCGCGTGTAAGGCCATTTGATGTCCCATTTGAGGAAGCCGGCCGCCTTGACTGTGTCGAATGCGCCGATGTAGGCGACCGGAACGGTGCTGCGCCCGTTCACTTTACGGGCAAAATTGTCGGAAAACTCGTCGATGCCAGCCCAGAATGCCCTGGCGGTGGCGCTCTGCTGGGTGTTGGTTGCGGCCAGCGAGGGGTTCGCGTTGCTCGGAGTCGTGACGCCGTCGCGTCCCTTCGGGCGGTCATCCTTGCTGCGCTTAGTGAACTCAGAAACTGCGTACGGCACAAGGTTCTCGGAGCCCGGGTGCAGCAGGCCAATCGTGCGGAGCATGCCAGACAATGCGCGGGCTGTGTACGCGCCGCGGCTGAATCCGAATGCGAAGATACGGTCCCCGGGGTTCCACTCCTGCATCAGCCAGGTGTACGCCTCACCCAGGTTCTGACGCAGCCCGTTGCCGAACGCGAGTCCCCCGGTACGCGATAGCCAGCGGGCGAGTGGTCCCCACGAGGCGGAGGACGAGAATGTGCCCACTCCGGGGTCGTAGTAGGCAATCTGTTTCGCCGGGTCGGTGAGATCGAGCATCCCGAACACTTTGATGACATTTGAGTCACCTTTTGCGCGCGGCTGGGCTCCCGTGCCGTCGAGGCAGATGACCAGGTTCCTGCCCATGCTCACCTCCACTTGCTCGCGTCGCAGTGTAGACCGATGGGGAACACAATAGTCGTGGACAGGGCGCCGCGACTAGAGCGCGGCGGGTGCGAACGTGGAACGGGTGCGTCGTCGTCTTGGCCTCGACACCACCAACAAAGTGACGCCATGAAATGATGGTCGCTTTTTTCAGGCTAGGCCGAACGCGGGTGACACACCCGAACCATGCTCTATTTCTTGCCTATAAGACTTATAGGCGGCTTATAGGCCACCAAACTACTGGCCCAACCAAGCAAAAGAGCCCGGCCGATGGCCGAGCTCTTTATGACATATGTCGCGACTCATCTGAGACACCTGTCTCGACTCATCACAAATGTGGATCCAAGGGGATTCGAACCCCTGACCCCCTGCATGCCATGCAGGTGCGCTACCAGGCTGCGCCATGGACCCATGCCATCCAGTGAACCGGACAGCTTGTCAAGATTACTACACAACTAAGGCCCACCCGAACGCCCCGCACCGTGAAGGACCAGTCAGCGCCAGTCGATGCTCCCAGCGGGGAAGTCCCGCATGACCAGATCCATCAAGAGCGCATCGTTCAACTGACCGTCCGGCATGCGCTGGTAGTCGCGCGCGATGCCCACCGTCGCGAATCCGAGCCGTTCATAGCTTCGGATAGCCGGCATATTGTTGGCGTTCGGGTCCAGAGTGAAGCGATGATGCCCCTGCTTCACTAGGTAATTGATCGCCGTAGCGAGCGCCTCCGCGCCGTACCGCTTGCGATACCAACGCTCCCCAAGGAAGATGTGTAGCGCTGTCGCCCGATACTCCGGCTCGTTGTTTTCGTAGACGGCGACGGCCCCGGCCACTTCCCCATCGATCTCGATCATCAGGTGCTGGTCTGACTGCACCATCTCACTCAGGACAATCTCGGCCGTGTAGCCCGTCCACCATTTCGAGACTTCTGGCTCCAGCAGAATGGCCAACAGCGGCTCAGCATCCGCCAATACTGGCGGCCTCAGACGCAACCGATCGCCGTCAATCACCGGATATTTACTCGCCACGCTCTTCTGCCTCATCGTTGAGTATCGCCGTGAGCCTGAGACGCAGTTTACGCATCGCCCCGATGGCCGCGCGTAATTCCTGAAGATGATTTTGGGCGAGAAAGCGCTGGCTGAACTCCCCCAGATCTCCCGAAGCGTCACTGGTGCCCACCGTTTCGACCGCAAGGCCGTGTTCCAGCCCCAAAATCTCCACGGCCCCAGCACCCTGGTACGGCACGTAGATCGGCGTCGTTACCACGAGCACCGATGTTTCTGACGCCTCGCGCACGCTGCTGGCCCAGTAGCGATAGGTGTCGGCAGTATTCGCCCTGCGCGTCGAAGGATCGGATGACGGCGCTGCGACGACCTTCAGCGTCACGCCAAGTACATCCCAGCTCCACACCCGCCAGCTCTCACTTCCTCGGCCAGTCTCCGCGCCCGACACCGCCGGATCGCCCAACGGCCCAAATGCCAACTCCATGCCAGACACCATCGCATCGAACTCGTTGTCGCCGCGCACACCAAGCAGCGGTGCGAGCTCGATCTCGTCACCCACGAAGGGCCGAAAGCCGCCTAGGAAGACGACGGTGGAGATGCCCACTCCTGCGTTCAGTACCTCGCGTGCGAAGCGAGGTTTCACGATACCTGCGCGAACCATACCGCCCGTCATGAGGATCGTGTCGTATTTACGCTTGCGGAGCGGATAGGGACCGGCCAGCCCGAGCTCGGGCGCCGACTCGAACACGAGTCGCTCCAGCTCCCGAGACAGCGTCACCTCCTGTGCGAGGTTACGCTCCGCTCCCCCACGAAAGTCCCAGTGCTCGCCCGAGAACATGTCTAGCCATTCCATGAGCGCAGCGCCGCGAAGTGCCGTCGCTCGGCCGTCACAGGCGAGCACAAGCTGCCCGAGGGTAGCGCTAGAGGCCCAGGCGTCTATCGCCTTACGAACGCTCTCCTCGTCGCCCGCCGCACCCGCCCACGAGGCAAGCGCGAGTCGAAGGGGCGCGGTCACAGCCCGTGAGCCTATTCGGCCGCTTCGTGCACAGGAAGGTCGATGGGGATGACCGGGCAGTCTTTCCAGAGGCGCTCGAGCGAGTAGTACACGCGGTCCTCCTCATGAAAGACGTGCACGATAAGGTCACCGAAGTCGAGCAGGATCCACCGGCCTTCGGAGCGTCCCTCCCGACGGAGAGGCTTGTTCCCCCCGGCGATCAATCTGTCTTCGATCTCGCCAGCAATAGCGACAACATTGCGCTCATTGCGCCCGGTCACGAGCAAGAAAACATCGGTCAGCGGCAGAGGTCCGGATACGTCGAGAGCGACGAGATCCTCAGCCTGCTTGGAGTCGGCGGCAAGTGCAGCAATCTGCAGAAGGTCGAGAGCATGCTCGGTCGCGGTCACAGGGTCCTCACGGGAATCAAAAGAATGGATGAAAAGAGTTCGAGCACAGGCTAGAACATGTGCAGCATGAAGCCGGCGACGAACAGGCCCACAACAACCGCAGCGGCACCAGCAGTGGACACAGCCAGAATCATTGGAAGACGACCGCTGCGGGGCTGCTTCCCAGATCCGATCAAGCCACGGCTCGAAGTGTGGGTACTGACCGCGCGAATCGCGCGCACGGGAGCCGAATCAACATTGCTGTCTTCGCGATCACTAGCTTCAAGCAGCGTGTCGACATCCGAATGATCGTAGCGAGCCGGATGCGCGCCGGTCGTGCCGAGACTGAGAGGCAGGTCAATTGTTCCGGTGATCATGATCTCGCCGGTGGGGCTGAACGGCAGCAGCAAATCCTGCGATGTCGGAATGGTCGAGATTACGAGATGGCTTGAGGTGACGGTGCCCCCCGCGCCGGCCAGGTCTCGGCTCACTACGACACCATCAGGCTGACCACCGTCATCGATGGCGCCTTGCGTAGACCAGTGGCCTGTGGGCGGTGTGTAGGCCTTGCTAGGATCACCGGTCGCGCCGCCCGCAGCTGTCACCGGCACCTGCTCGGCGTTGTCCGGATGATCTGCCCGTGTAGCACTGCGCTGCACTAGTGGCAGGTTCACGTCGGAAGAACCGGAAGGCCGGAGAGGGCTCGGCACAGCCGCACGCGCAGGGTTCGCCGAGGCCTCATCCGGGTCGCGCGCCATGAGCGAGTCGAACTCGGCCATCACTTGGGAAACTTCTCGAGGCGTTGCGGCTGCAGATACTGCAGGGGCCTGAAGCGGCGGCGGAACCTGCACCGACGTGGGGTTCGGCTGCGGGGCTGCGCTCTGCTCAGCTTCGGGCTCGTGAACCGTCGTTGAATCAACCCGCGTCGCAGTGGGCTCGGCAGAAATCGCGGAGTCACTCGAGCGCGACTCAACATCCGCCGCATTCGTCGACTGTTCGACGATGGGCGCACCCGACTGCCTCAGAGCGCGCAATTCACGGCGAGTCAGAGCACGCTCGGCCGGGGGCTGCTGCATCTCGAGCTCCGGAGCCGGCAGTTCAGAAACCGAATCCGGAGCGGCGGGAGGCTTATTCCCGGCAGCGGACATCGGGAGAGCAGAACTTGGTTCGGCAAACACTGGAGCTGCGGACGCGGGCGTAGCAAACACCGGCGTAGCAAACGCGGGCGTAGCAAACACGGGCGTAGCGGCAACCGGGGCGGTGGTTTCCGGAACCGCGGCCGCAGGGGCTGCCGCAGTCGGCACCTCTTCGATCGATGAAGCTGCACTCGACGAAGCATCGGTGTCCGCTACTTCCGAGCGCCGGCCTGAACCTTGCTGCGTGTGATACTCGAGATTGGTGGGTTCACCCTGAGCGCCACTGGGATTGAGATCCGAAACCGCGAGCTCGGATGTCGACGAAAATGCGGAGCGACGAGAGTCCGGGCTGAAATCGTGCACTCGATACGCGGGTGGAGTGTCGTCAGTGCGCGGCGCGCCAGCTACGGCGCCGTCGCCACTGCGCCGAGAACGAAGAGCGCCTGAGTCGGTGTTCGGTGGCGCTGCGGCCGCGCGTGCGCCGAACGATGGGCCGCCGTAGCTGGGAATCTGCGAGGGGCGGCTCTCCCCAGCATCGCTGTCCTGCGTCGCGCGCTGACCGGCGTCCGCAGGGTCGGATGTGGTGGGAGCAGCAGGGGTCCGCAGCGGAAAGCCGTGCTGCGCCCGACGTCCGCTTGCTTCCGCACGACCACGGGGCTGGAGGTTTTGGAAATTCGGGGCTCCCTCAGCCGAAGAGTGCTGACCAGAGGAATCCTGTGAAGCCTGCGGCTGTGGACTCTGTGGCTGTGAATCCTGAGATTGTGAATTCTGAGATTGTGAATTCTGAGACTGTGAATCCTGTGGCACCTGGCTGTCGTGGTCGGCAGAACGACGCGCTGGAACCTGCCATGTCGGACGAAGGAGTGGCTCGACGGGATGAACCGGTGCCTCCACGGTGTCCGCACTCGCAGTCGTAGCGTGTGCATGAAAGTGTGATCCATCCGGACGCCCTTTTTCGGCGCTGTCATCGTCAGCGTCGTGCGTCTGCTCATTCAGGTGCTCGCTCAATCGCAATTGGCGGCGGCTCTGAGGAGGCTGGTCTTGCCACACTGTCATGTCTGACTCCGATACAGGTGGTGTTTGAAGATGTACTGAACAACACCGTCGGGAACTAAATACCACACCGGGAACCCCCGGCCTACCCGTTCGCGACAGTCGGTTGACGAGATCGCTAGTGCGGGCACTTCCAACAAGCTTACTTCCGACTCAGGCAAACCGGAAATAGACAGCGGATGTCCCGGCCGAGAAACCGCGACGAAATGGGCAAGAGACCACAGCTCTGTGACGTCCTTCCAATCGAGGATCTGCGCGATCGCGTCAGCCCCGGAAATAAAGAACAGTTCGGCATCCGGGCGCTCCGCGCGGAGGTCTCGCAGAGTGTCGATTGTGTAGGTGGGTCCGTGACGGTCTATGTCCACGCGACTCACAGTGAACTGGGGGTTTGCCGCCGTCGCGATCACCGTCATCAGGTAACGGTGCTCGGCCGACGTGGCACTCTGCTTCTGATATGGCAGCCCGGTTGGTACGAAAACTACCTCGTCAAGATGTAACTGCTGCGCCACCTCACTGGCGGCAACGAGGTGGCCATTGTGGATGGGATCGAAAGTTCCGCCCATCACGCCGATGCGGGCGCGACGGCGCTGTGTCGCGACCACGGTGCTACTTAGTGGTGATCGGTTCCGCCGACTTTGCCGGCGTGCCGGTTGGCAACGTCACGGAAGCTCCAGACAATGAATCCCAAGGCGATGAAAATCGTGGCAGCGACAATCGGATAGATCCAGGTCGGCGTAGCGAGATGGGTCTCGGTTGCTGCCGCAACCACCGAGTTCAGCAACGACATTCCGTTTCTCCGTTCACAAGCTTGACGCGCGCCGACACATCAGCCGACAGGTACTAATCTAGCCGCGAATCTGGCCGGAACCGCGCACAATCCACTTGGTACTTGTCAATTCGCTGAGTCCCATCGGTCCTCGCGCGTGGAGCTTCTGCGTCGAGATGCCCACTTCGGCGCCAAAACCAAACTCTCCACCGTCGGTGAAACGCGTTGAGGCGTTGACCATAACCACCGCAGAATCCACCTCGGCGAGAAAGCGCTCGGCATTCGCGAGGTCATTGGTCAGAATCGATTCGGTGTGGTGAGTGGAGTAGGTACGGATGTGCTCGATCGCGGCGTCCAGGTCGTCTACCACCGCGACTGAGATGTCGAGTGACATGTACTCGGTCGACCAATCTTCTTCCGAAGCAGGCTCGGCATCCGGAAAAATAGCGCGACTGCGCGCATCCGCATGGATCGTTACGCCTGCCTCGCGGAGCTTGCGCAGAATGGGTGGAAGCAGCCGCTCTGCCGCACCCGCGTGCACGAGCAGCGTCTCGAGTGCATTGCACACGCTCGGGCGTTGTACTTTGGCGTTGTGCACGAGGTCGACGGCAAGTTGCTCTTCCGCAGATTCATCGAGAAAGACGTGGACAACCCCAGCGCCTGTCTCAATCACCGGAACCTTGGACTCCTGCACAACCGTGTTGATGAGATCGGCACTGCCCCGCGGAATCAGTACGTCCACGTAGCCGCGCGCTTGCATGAGTTGCTTCGCTCCGTCGCGGCCAAACTCGTCAATGGTCTGAACGACTTCGGCGGGCAAACCTACGGAAGCGATGGCGGTCTGGATGATCCCCACCAAAACGCGGTTGCTGTTTTCTGCGGCACTTCCGCCCCGCAAGACCGCGGCGTTGCCACTCTTCAGCGCGAGGGCGGCTATATCGACCGTGACGTTGGGACGCGCCTCGTAAATCACACCAACAACGCCGAAGGGAACCCGCACCTGGCTAATCTTCAAGCCGTTCGGCAACGTTTGGCCACGCACCGATTCCCCGACCGGATCAACCAGCGTGGCGATCTGCCTCACGGAGTCTGACAACCCCGCGAGCCGGGCGTGATCGAGCCGAAGCCGGTCTTGCAGCGCAACGCTCAGACCGTTATCGCGACCGTTGGCGAGGTCGAGATCATTAGCCTCGATGATCGCGTCCGCCTTCTCGAGGATGCCATCAGCGATGGCCAGGAGCGCCCTGTTCTTGACCTCGGTCGTCGTGGTCGCCAACGGAATCGATGCGGCTCGCGCCGCGCTCAAGCGCTCGAGCAGCGAGGGCGTGGAGACAAGAGTGTCAGGCATGCACACAGTGTAGAACGAAGGTTGGTATACCGCGTTGGAATACCGTAAAGTACCGGGGGTGAACAACGTCGCCGAACCACACCCAACCGCGCCCACCCGCCGAGCTCGCCCGTGGCTCATGCTTGGAATTGGCGTCGCCGCACAAGCCTCGGGAACTCTTGCGGTGACCACGCCGGC
>JBDTAD010000116.1:0-6200 GCA_039924815.1 Lacisediminihabitans sp. | reverse complement strand
CTAGGAGATTGTCTTCGCGGAGAAAATCCGCGAAGACAGGTTGCGGGCGCTCGGGCCAAGCATGTCCCGCTGGCTATGGGGCGCTGCCCTGCGGCCGAACGAGTTGTATGCAGCACTGAGCGGCGCGGGCCTGCGTCGTGTCTGATCCCACCCGAGTTATATGGTTCTTTTCGTCCGGAATGGGTCGACGCATTAGGCCATTCCGAACGAATTGACCCACTTTGCGCTAATGATGCCCGGGACGGGTTGCGCGGGGTGGCGGGTAGGCTTGAGGTGTGACTGAGGTAGAGATTGGCCGTGCCAAGCGCGCCCGCCGCGTGTACTCGTTCGACGACATCGCGATCGTTCCCAGTCGTCGAACCCGAGACCCGCAGGATGTATCGACGAACTGGACGATTGACGCGTACCAGTTCGAGATTCCCTTCCTTGCAGCGCCGATGGACTCGGTCGTCTCGCCGGCCACGGCCATCCGCATGGGTCAGCTCGGCGGACTCGGCGTGCTCAACCTCGAGGGAATCTGGACTCGCTACGAGAACCCGGAATCGCTGCTGGACGAGATCGCCGCGCTGCCCGCGGACAAGGCCACGGAGCGTATGCAGGGGATTTATGCCGAGCCGATCAAGCCAGAGCTCATCGGTGTGCGTCTTGCCGAGATCCGTGCCGCCGGGGTCACAGTCGCCGCAGCACTCTCTCCGCAGCGCACCCAGGAACTGTACAAGACCGTCGTGGCCGCCGGTGTTGACCTATTCGTCATCCGCGGCACCACGGTGAGTGCGGAGCACGTTTCGAAAAACCAGGAGCCCTTGAACCTCAAGGAGTTCATCTACGAGCTTGACGTTCCCGTCATCGTGGGTGGGGCGGCGGGCTACACGCCGGCGCTGCACCTCATGCGCACCGGTGCTGCCGGGGTGCTGGTTGGCTTCGGCGGAGGTGCTGCGTCCACGACCCGCGCGACCCTGGGCATCCACGCTCCCATGGCTACGGCTGTGGCGGATGTCGCCGGCGCTCGCCGGGACTACATGGACGAGTCGGGTGGGCGCTACGTTCACGTCATCGCTGACGGTGGGCTCGGAAGTAGCGGTGACATTGCCAAGGCGTTTTCGGTGGGGGCGGATGCGGTCATGCTTGGCAGCACGCTCGCCCGAGCAACCGAGGCACCCGGTCACGGCTGGCACTGGGGCGGAGAGGGTCATCACGCCGAATTGCCGCGGGGGCACCGCGTCGAGGTCGGCTCGGTCGCGCCGCTCGAGCAAATTCTCTACGGGCCGTCAACGGTGGCCAATGGCACTGTCAACCTCGTCGGTGCGCTGCGTCGTTCGATGGCGACCACCGGGTACTCGGATCTCAAGGAATTCCAGCGCGTAGAAGTCGTTGTAGCTCCGTATCACCAGTAACTCAGGAAGTAACTACAGGGGATTGACGATGGCGAAACTCAAGACAGTAACGCGCTCGGCAAAGCTCGGTCCGGAGGAGCGCACGGCCTCCATCGAGGCATTGAAAACCAAAGAGCTCGACATCCTCGTAATCGGCGGTGGCATCGTCGGCACCGGAAGCGCACTGGACGCGGTCACGCGCGGCCTCCGGGTGGGCATGGTCGAGGCGCGACTGGGCCAGCGGCACCTCAAGCCGGTCCTCCAAGCTTGTTCACGGCGGCATCCGCTATTTGGAGCAGCTCGACTTTCGCCTCGTGCGCGAGGCGCTGACCGAACGTGGTCTTCTGCTGCAGCGGCTCGCTCCGCACCTGGTCAAGCCGGTGCGCTTCCTCTATCCGCTCAGGAAGCCCATCGTTGAACGCCTCTATGTCGGCGCTGGAATGCTTCTCTACGACATCTTCAGCTACACCGGCGGGCGCCCTCCCGGTGTTCCTCATCACCGCCATCTGTCGAAGAGTCAGGTGCGGCGCGCTATTCCGAGCTTGGCCAGCGACGCTCTCGTCGGCGGGATCACATACTACGACGCCCAGGTGGATGACGCCCGCTACGTTGCGAGCCTCGCGCGCACGGCATCGTTCTATGGTGCGCACGTTGCCAGCCGGGTGCGGGTCGAGGGTTTCATCAAGGTCGGCGAGCGCGTCGTTGGCGTGCACGCGCACGACCTTGAGACCGATGAGCGCTTCGATATTCATGCGAAGCAGGTTGTGAACGCGACCGGCGTGTGGACGGATGACACCCAGGCCATGGTGGGCGAGCGCGGCCAGTTCAAGGTGCGGGCCTCGAAGGGTGTGCACCTGGTTGTTCCTCGTGACCGTTTCCAGTCCACAATGGGACTGCTGCTGCGCACGGAGAAAAGCGTGCTGTTCGTCATCCCGTGGGGCAGACACTGGCTCATTGGTACGACCGACACCGACTGGGATCTCGACAAGGCGCATCCGGCTGCCACTGCCGCGGACATCGACTATCTTCTGGAGCACGTCAATAAGGTGCTGTCGGTCAAACTCACGCGCGACGACGTCGAGGGTGTGTACGCGGGGCTCCGGCCGCTGCTCGCCGGAGAGTCCGAAGAGACGTCGAAGCTGTCACGCGAACACCTGGTCGGGCACTCGGTGCCGGGCCTTGTCGTCATCGCCGGTGGAAAGTGGACCACGTACCGCATCATGGCGAAGGACGCGGTGGATGCCGCAGTGTCGTCGCTCGACGGCAAGGTGCCGCCGAGTGTCACCCAGGACATCGCGCTTCTCGGTGCCGAGGGCTACCAAGCTGCGTGGAACAAGCGCGCGAAGATTGCCCGCGCGTTTGGAGTGCACAAGGTGCGTATCGAGCACCTGCTCAATCGCTATGGTGTGCTGACTGACGAACTGCTCGACCTCATCCGGGAGCGTCCGCAGCTCGGCCATCCGCTGCCAGGAGCAGACGATTATCTCGAGGCCGAAGTGGTCTATGCGGCGACTCACGAGAGTGCACTTCACCTCGAAGACGTGCTGGCTCGCCGCACCCGGATCTCGATCGAAGCGTGGGACCGTGGTGTCTCGGCTGCTCCCGTTGCGGCCAGACTGATGGCTGAGGCCCTCGGCTGGAGTAGCGAAAAAGAGGCGAACGAAGTGAATAATTACCTCAAGCGGGTTGCCGCCGAACGCGCCAGCCAAAGCCAGCCAGATGACGAGTCTGCCGATCGCGTTCGACTCGAAGCCCCCGAGATCGTCGTTACCAAATAAAGGATCACTTCATGGTCGATGTGAGACGTGTCAAACTTCCCGGCGTTGGCGTTCTGCACACCTTTGTCACCGCTGACGGCGGCAAGGCCGGCGTCATCACCCACCGCTCCGGCCACAGCGATCTGATCACCTTCGCTGACGAAGAAGACGGATCGGATGCCAGCAAGGTGTCTCTGCGCCTCACAGAAGACGAGGCCCACACCCTCGCTGAGCTGCTCGGTGGAACGCGCATCACCGAGTCGCTGGAGCGACTCGAACAGCTGCCGGGGCTCAGCATCGACTGGTTCACAGTGGACTACGACGACCACATCGCCGGCCAGAAACTGGGCGATCTCGCCTCCCGCGGGGTTGTGGGACTCACGGTCGTCGCGGTCGTGCGGGGCGAACAGGCTAACCCTGCGCCATCCGACGACTTCACGGTCTTCCCCGGTGACACACTGGTGGTCGCGGGCTCGCCGGAAAAGGTCACGAAGGCGTTCAACTTTTATCGCACGGGAGACCTGACGCTCGGCACGAAGGCGCAGGGGCCTTCTGCTACCACCACTCCGCCGAGAGGCTGAGCGTGGATGTGGGCGAAGAGCTCGCCACACTGGGTGCGCTCCTCCTCATTGCCTATGTGTTCGGGCGCCTGGGCAAGCTCATTGGCGTGCCGGCTATTCCGATGTACATGCTGGTTGGGCTGCTTGCGAGCCCGCACTTTGCCTGGTTTCCGCTGAACCTCGGCGGTGATCACATCGAGCTCATCGCGGTTTTCGGGCTCATTCTGCTGCTATTCAACCTGGGGCTTGAGTTCGATCAGGACGAGTTCTTTGGTAACGCCGGCTCGCTGCTCTTGACCGGCGGCACTCGCATCGCGATCAACATGGGCATTGGATTTGCCTTTGGGCTGTGGGTGGGCTGGGGAACGCGCGAAGCTCTGATTATCGCGGGTATGACCGCGACATCCTCCAGTGCAATCGTGACCAAGCTGCTGATCGAACTCAAGCGGCTGCCCAATCGTGAGACCCCCGTCATCCTGGGAGTCGCTGTCGTCGAAGACGTTTTTATCGCGGTGTACCTCGCCATCGTGGCCGTGGTCATCGGCGGCAAGACGAACATGTGGGCGATCACGCTCGAGCTCGCGATTTCGTTTACCTTCCTGGTGGGGATGTTCATGCTCGCCCGCTGGGGAGGCAAGGTCGTATCGCGGCTCATCCAGACCAAGGATGACGAACTCTTCACGATCCTGTTCTTCGGTCTCGCCGTTGCCTTCGGAGGCATCGGTGAAATTCTCGGAGTTTCGGATGCCATTGGCGCGTTCCTGATCGGCCTCGTGCTGGGTGCCACCCGCTACCGGGGCCGCGTCGCGCAGCTGGCGTTGCCGATGCGAGACATCTTCGGCGCGTTCTTCTTCCTCAACTTCGGACTCACCCTCGATCCGTCCACGTTCGGCAGCGTGCTGTGGCCCGTTGCGGGCGCCGTAGTAATGACCCTTGTGATCAACACCCTCGGCGGCCAGCTCATCGCCTGGCTCAACAAGCTCACGCCCGCGCAAGGGTTTAACGCGGCCGCGATGCTGCAGAACCGAGGCGAGTTCGCGCTCATCCTTGCGACCCTTGCGACGTCCGCGGGGCTGGATCCTCGGCTCACCCCCTTCGCCGGACTGTACGTACTGAGCATGGCGATCATCGGCCCGATCCTCACCGTCAACTCCGAACGCTGGGGTGCTGTGATTTTCCGCACGAAGAAAAAGAAGGTGATGGCAGCATCCGCGTCGCACCTCGAGCGCGATGAAAACATCGCACTGGTCGAGGCGGCACTCGCGGGAAGCAACGATCACGAGATTGCTGAGCGAGCGCGGGACAGCGATGTCTACCCCGAGGCGGAAGCCGTCGAGCCCGGCAGCGAGCTCGATGAAGAGATCGCACGGGCGGCGTCTGAGCGGCTCATTGAGGATGCCATGCGACAATCGGGTGAGCCGGTCGAGCGAGACACCGGTTCGCCGGGGATTTCCACTCAACCCGCCAGAGAACGACAGAGAGACCCGGAGTACTAAAGAGAATGTGGTCGGTTGCCAGGCGTCCGCGCTGGATTGCCATGCTTGCGCTCGCCCTTGTGATCGCTGCGGGATTCGCTGCGCTCAGCCAGTGGCAGCTTTCCCGCGCCATCGAGACAGGTACGGTCGTCGTGCGTGCCACCGAGACCCCGGTGCCGTTAGCGGGATTGGTGAAGCCGCAGACCGACGTCACCGACAAGTCAGATGGCCAGCTGGTGACAGCAAGCGGCGTGTGGGCTGCCGATGACTACATCATCTTGAGCAAGCGACTCAACCGGGGAACTGACGGATATTGGGTCGTTGGTCATCTTGCTGCAGACACCGGAACGAGCGCGGCTGGACTGCCGGTGGCGCTCGGCTGGACGCGGAGCGAGAAGCAGGCGAAGCATGTCGCTGCCGCGCTCTCAAAGGAAGATCAAGGCCCTGTAAAGATCATGGGTCGCTACCTGAACAGCGAAGCGCCGCAAGACACCGACTTCCAACACAATCAGTTGAGCTCTCTCGCAGCGGGCACCTTCGTGAATCTGTGGCAGAGCGTCGACCCTGCCGGAATGTACGGAGGATTTGTCGTACTGCATTCTCACGTTGCCGGACTTGACCGCATCGATTCGCCGGCCCCGACATCCGATGTCCAACCTGATTTGCTCAATATTTTCTACGCCATTGAGTGGGTCGTGTTCGCCGGCTTCGCGTTCTTCCTCTGGTATCGCCTCGTCAAAGACACCTGGGAACGGGAACTCGAAGAGGAGCTTGAGGTATTACAGGCCGCGGATGCCGATACTGGGCGGGAACAGTCAGGCACGAACTCCTAGAATTAGGGCATGGCGCTCAAACCCAAACTTTCCGACGTTCCTCGTATCCGGGGGGCTCTGCGGTTGTACCGGGTCTTCGCCTACATCACCGGAACGATGCTGCTGCTGCTCGTGCTGGAGATGCTTCTCAAGTACACGCCCATCCAGCGCGAAATCGAGCTCGGCGGTGCGCACGGGTTCATCGCCCTCGTACCCGACGGGC